>WJKQ01000146.1 GCA_014728975.1 Candidatus Peregrinibacteria bacterium
CCGGAAATCAAAGCAATCAAAGAAAAAATAAAATCCTACAACAAACAGCTTTTTGAATTCGCAAAACTATACTTCAAAGAACCCACTCCCGAATACAAAGAAAAAGTCAAAAATTCATTAAAAACAGTATGGAAAGCCAGAAAAAAAGCAAAACACAGCCTCAAGCAGGCAAAAAAACTCATAAAAGAAAGACGAAAAAAGGAAAAAATCGAGGAACATCTATTCCTGTCATTTGTAGAGGAACTGAACGCACTGACAGGATGGATCCTGGCCTTTTATTTTGTATATTATTTTATTTCACTTTACCTTACTACAAAAGATTTTGGATTATCTGAAATCCCAAAAGGATTCCTCGTTTACGACAGCATTGTTTTTAAGTACATATTATCAATACTCTTTTTACTTCACGCAATCACAGCCTTAAAAGTAAATTTTTTCAAGAAAAGTTTCCTTGCCAATCTTATTTTGATTCCAATATTTATTTTAGGCAGTATAATTGTGCTACTTAATTTTTAATCAATGCATCCCGAACTAATCCAGACACAATATTTTACAATTTATACTATATGGTTTTTCTTTGCCGCAGGACTGATCGCCGCTCTTTATACATTATCAAAATTAAGCAATAAAAGCGGATTAAAAATCCAATTTCTTGTAAACAATTTTTGGAAAT
This sequence comes from Candidatus Peregrinibacteria bacterium, assembly GCA_014728975.1. Classification (GTDB taxonomy): domain Bacteria; phylum Patescibacteriota; class Gracilibacteria; order UBA1369; family LOWO2-01-FULL-3; genus WJKQ01. The sequence continues at coordinate 674 of WJKQ01000146.1, forward strand.
TCTTTTTATGGGCAATTGTTGGTGCAAGAATCCTCGCCATAGTCTTAAATTTAAAAACTTACTTTTACGAATTCAGTGGGGACGTCTTTTTACAGATCTTCTACATATGGGATAAGGGATTAAACCTTTGGGGCGCTCTAATAGCCGTAATTATTTACCTTTATTATCTCTGCGATAAAAAAGAACAAAGTTTCTGGAAATGGATGGACGTACTTGTTCCTTCAATAATTCTGGGACTGGCAATAGGAAACCTTGGTGCGTTTTTTGAAGGAATTAATTATGGGAAAGAAACATCACTTCCCTGGGGGGTAAATTTTGAAAGTCCCGCGATAAAATACACCGTCCCGATACACCCTGCTCAGATCTACGCATTCCTATACTCTCTCGCAATTTCAACAACACTTATTCTTCTGGGCAAAACAGAAAAAGTAAGACAAATCAAAAAACCGGGATTTATCGGATTAACAGGTATTGCCGCCTATAGCTTTTTTTTGTTTTTGGAACACTTTGTAAGAGGAGACGACACTGTAATGCTTCTTGGAATAAGAGTCGAACAGATCATTGCGTTAATTGTCGCAATATCATCTGGAATATTTTTATTCCTTCGATATAATAAACGCACAAAAAAAGAAAATCATAAATAAACCAATATGAATTTTTTAAAATACTTTTTTACACCCGCCCCTGGAGCAACAATAAAATTCTACTTGCCTATATCAATCCTGGCCGCAATTTTAATATTGGGATCCATCGCTTTTTCAATTCTCTACAAAAAAAGAAAAAAAGAAGATTTTGCCTTTAAAAGACTATTCAAAAAAACCAGCGGAAGAGCACGTGCATTCGGGATCCTTTTTATAGTACTGATTGCCGTCAGATACGAAAACATCCCCTATTTTTCAATGCGGATATGGATGTATTTATTACTGTTAATCCTTGCCTACTTCGTTTACAAATACATCAAAATATACAAAGTAGATTATCCGAGAGAAAAGGAAAACGTAAAATTCAAACAACAGAAAAAATCAGGTAAAAAAGAAAACAGATACCTTCCCGACAAAAAGAAAAAAAGATAATCTTAATACAACTTCTTTATTTTGTATTCAATCGATCCGGAAGGAGCACTTACCTTAATGGTATCCCCTTTTTGCCTGTCCAAAAGAGAGCTCCCAACCGGTGATTCGTTTGAAATTTTTCCGGCAAAAGGATCCGCTTCCGTTGAACCTACTATTGTATATACCTCCAATTCGTCCCTGTTTTTGGTAAGATTTTTCAGATGGACTGTTGTCCCGAGCTGAACAGTTTTTGTAACTTTGGGCTTCTCTGAAATAATCTTTACATTCTTAACTTTTTCCTCAAGTTCAAGGATCCTTCCCTCCACGAAAGCCTGCTCGTTTTTTGCCTCTTCATATTCTGCGTTTTCTGAAAGATCTCCGTAAGAAATAGCTTCTTTAATTCTGGCCGCGACCTCCTTTCTTTTTACATTTTTTAAATAATCAAGCTCCTCTTTTAGCTTGTCGAGTCCCTCTTTGGTAATAAGTGTCACCTTTTTGCCGCTCTCATCATACAATTCATCATTAGAAATATTTGATGAAGCCTTTTTTTCAGCTTTTTTTGTTGTTTTCTTGGGCATATTTTAAAAATTTAATTAATGCGGACGAATTTTAGCACTTGTGGGATGTTCCTTCAATTTTTGAAGAACTTTTGCTTCTATCTGACGAATACGTTCTCTTGTAACATGGAACTCCTGACCTACTTCCTCAAGAGTATGGCCCACACCATCTTTCAAACCAAAACGCATTTCAATAATTTTTCTCTCACGGGGAGAAAGATACTGCAGCATTTCATGGATATTCTCCTTAAGAAGCTGCCTGTTTGTTGATTCGGACGGAGACAGAGCTTCATCATCCTCGATAAAATCTCCAAGCTTGCTGTCTTCTTCAGTACCTACAGGAGCTTCAAGAGAAACAATATCCTGAGAAATCTTCATAATATGTCTGACTTTTTTCATTTCCATATCCATCTCAGCAGCAAGTTCCTCAATTAAAGGCTCACGTCCAAGCTCCTGTACCAGCCTCCTTTGAGCATGTGTTAATTTATTTATAGTTTCAACCATATGTACGGGAATTCTGATAGTTCTCGCCTGATCTGCAATAGCACGGGTTATGGCCTGCCTGATCCACCATGTAGCGTAAGTTGAAAACTTAAATCCTCTGTTTGGATCAAACTTTTCAACAGCCCTAAAAAGACCGATATTTCCTTCCTGGATCAAATCAAGAAAAGAAAGACCTCTACCTATATACTTTTTTGCAATACTTACAACAAGCCTCAAATTCGCTTCAGCAAGTTTTGCCTTTGCAGACTGATCACCCTTCGCGATACGACGTGCAAGTTCCACTTCTTCCTTGGCGGTTAACAAAGGAACACGCCCAATTTCACAAAGGTAAAGTCTTATGGAATCATTCGCAATTTCTTTATACTCAGCCTCTTTCTTAAGTTTTTTCTCTTTTCTTTGCTTAATAACAGCCTTTTTCTTTTTTTCTTTTTCTTTTTCTTTCATTTTTTCATTCTTTTCCTTTCCCTTCTCCTCGGGCTCTTCAGAAACATCCTCATCGGTCCATTCTTCAGTATCAAGAATAAGAGCGTCTTTGGTGTCAATAACTTCAACACCCAAATCCATAAACAAACTGTAAATTTCATCAAGAAGGATAAGATCCTCCTCAATATTGGGCATAGCTTTCAAAAGCTCTTGCTGGGTGATAAATCCCTGCTGTTTACCTTTCTTAACAAGCCCTCTTACTTCCTTGGGAAACTTTTCCAGCTGGTCTTCTGAAGGTTGTGTTATAAATTTATTGGTTCTTGCCATATTAAATATCAGTTGATAACAGTCTTTGCTGTTCTTTTAATAATTTTTTCAATCTTTCCTTTTCACTGTTTTTTTCAGCTTCCATAATCTCATTATATATCTTATTCAATCTTTGATTTTTATATTTTTCCTTCAATTTGTCAACTAATTTTTCAATCTCGATCTCGAGTGCTTCTTCTGAAAACTGACTATAGCCTTCTTCACAATAAAGAAGCAAAATATTTATTTTTCTCTTTACATTACGCAGAAAGCCTTCATCAAAATCCCATTTCTCCTCTTTACTTCGCGCCGAATTATACTGTTTAGATAAAGCGTTGTAAATATCTTTCATCTCATCTCCCAGCATATCCTCTTTAACATTATTTTCATTCAAGATTTTAAATAAACCGGGATTCTCCAAAACCAAAGCAAATATGACCTCTTCAAGAGAAAAACCTTTTTCCTTGCGCTCCGACATAACATTTCTGGCCGGATGATCCGCAGGAAGTTTATAATTTTCTATTTCATCATAAAGA
>WJKQ01000147.1 GCA_014728975.1 Candidatus Peregrinibacteria bacterium
CTCTATATTCTCGGCTAGAGCTGACAAGATTAAATATTATCTAATATATTTCTTAACAAAAACAAAATGAGAAAAAAGTTTTTGTCACTTGCATTAATCACTGCGGCGGTTGCTTTACTAGTTATGCCTGGTGTTTTTGCACAAACCAGTGGTCAACCTGAGGCCAGAGTAGATGTACAGTCAGAGACTGAGGTGAGTATATCATTACTTGGTGATATGCAGTCTTCTACTTTTACTGTAACAACAGCACATTCATCGCCTACAGATCAAGTTACAACTGAATATACCAGTTCAGACTATATTGAAGTTACTGATCTGATTAACGAAAGTGGATCTTATGGTCATGCTTTTTCTATTGAGTTTGACAGAGGAACATGGTCATACAGCGGGGCTGAGACTCTTTTAAATTCAATTGTAGTCGATTCAGACACAACTGCAGGAGATGATGAAATAAAGTATGAAATCTATGCTAATACAGGAGCACTAAATTTCGAGTCATTTGATCCAGATGTTTGTTCTGGTAATACTAGTAATATGAATCTTAGTACATTGATCGTTACTTCTACAGACACTGCTTTAGGCCATTCAACTGAAACATGTCCAGGTTATTCTTATTATACTCCTGACTATCTTGATATGCGTGGACCTTTAAACGGATTAAAGGTAGGTGCGTATACAATTTCAGGTACGGTAACTTTAACAAATTCATATTAATAGTTTGTTATTCCTGAATAAAAAAAAGGCTATCTGTCGGAAAAAGGCAGATAGCTTTTTTTTTGAAATTTTAATTAAAAGCTATTATAATCATTTTGATGTTTTAATTTATCTCGTTCTTTAAATGAAAAAGTTAGTTTTATTTTTTACAATTATTAGTTTATTTGTAAGTCAAAGTGTTTTTGCTCAGACTGTCCCCTTTTTGTTTAGAATTGGTCCGGATACTCAAAAGATTTATGAAGTGGATGGTGGTGATAAAATTGATGGTAATGTATTTATCTCACTTGAGGAAGAAGTAGATGCAAGTTTTGAGATATCTTTTACTAGTGTTTCTAATAATCCATTAGCCAAAGAAGGCTCAGGGACTATTTTAGACCTATCGAGCTGGATAAGTTATCCTGAAGGAAATAATATTTTTATTGAAGGTACTCACCCTGGTAAACAGGAAATTAAGATTCCTTTTGTTATTACTGTTCCTGAAGAAATCTCACCAGGCGACTATAGAGGTATTATGAAAGCCAGATATATTATGGGATCTTCTGAAGTTGAAAATGTAGGTGTATCTTTTACCACGGCTTTAGGTGAATATTTTCGATTTTCTGTTCCCGGGGAACGTGTACATTTGTTGGATTTTATTGATCTTGAGTTTGGCGGTTTTGTTCCTAAAGAGGAAGATGAGAAAGAAGAGGCTGTTAAGTTAAATGTTGTTTATCAAAATCTGGGAAATAGCCTTCTTCGTCCATCCGTAAATGTATTAGCAAAAGATATATTTGATAATGTTGTTTATGAGAATAGTTTTACTTTTAAGGATATTTTTCCAGAAACCGGAGAAGCAAGTAAATCAATTGTACTTGAAAAACTGGAATCTTTTATTGGTTGGAGAGATATTGAAGTAAAATTATATTATGGTCTTGTGAACGTTGATGGAAGTATTGAAGGGGATTTGTTTGAGTCGGGCTTAGCCAGCATTAGGGTTTACGTTATTCCCTGGCTTGAAATATTGATTGGATTGATAGCGGTTTTATTTTTACTTTTTATTATTTTTTATAAAAGATTTAAAATTAAATCGTTACGAGCCTCTTCAAAAATGTATCTTGTAAAAAAAGGAGACACACTCCAGAGTGTGTGTGAAAAGTTTAATGTTAATCCGGCACATGTAATTATAGCTAATAAGTTAAAAAGGCCTTATTTCTTGAAGCCGGGTGAAAAAATTTATATTCCAAAAAAATAAAATATGAAGAAGAATAAATTTAAAAAAATTTTTCCTGTTATATTTGTCGCACTGTTCTCAATATTGGTTATTTTTGTGCATTTAGACAGGTATTATGAAGAACAGGTGGTTGAGCTTAATCAAAAGATTTTTTCTACTCTTGAAAAAGGTGGTTTTACTTTGTTTAGTGCTGATAAAGTGATTAAAAAAGATGGGAAGAAATTTGACTCTGATATGGTAGTGGGACTAGAGCCAGGCGAAGAATATAAAGGTTTAATGGGAATAAAAAATCATTATGATGAAGGACATGAATTTTATATTTGGCAGAAAGAATTTAAGAAAATAAAGGAAGACGAGAATAAAGTGCATGAAGAAAATTTAGATATTTCTGAATCTAAAATTGTTTTTCCTGAAATAATATTTTCCAAGGATAAATATTTTGTATTGCCGGAAGAGGTAACTTTTTTTGATTATACTATTAGAATTCCAGAAGAAGTTGAATTAGGCAAATACAAAACTCAAATTGCAGCTAAAATTTCAGATTCAAATGCTCCTCATCTTAAAAAAGGTCCAGTAGTTTTAGAATTAGCTTTTGGTGTTCCAATAACTATTATTGTTTCAGATGATCCGCCTGAATATGAATATAAAGATTTATCACAGCAAGCATATGATGTCGCTAAATTAATGGTGATTGATAGAGTTAGGTATATTTTAACTTTTGTATTAATATTAGTCAGTATTTATTTTGTTTTTAAAGGTTTTACTTATGATTCAAAAAAATCTAAAAAGTAAGATAATATTTTTACTTGCTGTACTTTTTGTATTATCTTCTTCTGTTTACGCAGGAACACCAAAATTTAATTTTTTAAGTCAGGATTCAAGTTCGGGATATGTCTATAAAGCGAATCCGGGAGATGAGGTTGCCAATGATTTTATCCTTGCAAATCTTGATAGTGAAAGAAGTATTACTATGAGTCTGTATACATCTGAAATATTTCTGGAAGATGATCAGAAGGTTCTTCCTGAAGATTGGTGGAATTTTAAACCGTCTGAAAGGATTAAATTGGATCCTGGTGAACAGGAAGATGTTTCCTTTGTAGTAAATATCCCACGGGATGCTGAACCCGGCGAGTATAAGCTGGGGTTGAGAACAAAGTTGGTTGATTATGAAGGTCGTAATCGAGGTGCTGTGACAATGTCCACTGCTATTGGACATGTATTTATTGTTGATGTTCTTCCAATTGAAACCGTAGAATCGGAAGGCGTTGATTATGAGGAAGATGTAGCTAAAGCTTATAATTTAAAAGACAGCTATAGGTATATTCTGGATGGTGTATTTTTGATTTTGGTTATACTTTTGATCTGGAGGGTTTATACACTTGAAAAGATAGTTAAAGGTAAGAAGAAGCGAAAGAAATAATTAAAGTTTGTAAGCATATTCTTTTTGGAATTCTCCTGTTTTTTCAGGGTCCGTTGAAATTTTTAATGTAAGATTTTCAAATTTATATGGAGTAACTATATAGTTGAAGTCTTTTTTAAGGATTTCTATGACTTCTTGTGGAAGTTTCTGCTGTTCTTTGGATTTATCGGCTCCCGTATGTCTTTTGAATAAGAGTTTGTTATTGGAAAGTGTTAATATCTTCCAATAATTATAGCTGGTTGAAGTAATGGCATCCGCTTTTCCAAGAAAAAGTATGTTTGTTTCTTTATCTCTGAAATATTCAAAAATCGGAGATTTAAATACCGAAAAATTAACAATCCAGAGTGTTGAGAATATGAAATGTATAAAGATGGTTATTGAAAGTAAAATTGTTAGAATTTTTCTTTTATTTAAAACAAAAAGCGCAAGCAGGACGAAATAAAGCGTAAGCAATGGTATTACAAGATACTGCTTGACCAGAACAAGGTTATAACTTAGTGCTTCCAATGCGCTATCAGTACTTGCTGTAGTATGATAGTAAATTGAGATGTCCAGATTTAAGGCATGTTTTACGTATTTGTATTGAATAAACAGCAAAGACGCGAATACTAATAATAAAGTTATTGAATTTAATTTTTTGAGTCTGAATTTTTTGTATTTTTGTAGGAAAATCAGGCTGAAAATGAATATCAAGATTATGGAAATATTTATGTATCTTGTCAAAAGACCGATTTCCAGCTGGTTGATACTGTAATTTTCGCTGTGTAGAAGTGCTGTTATAATAAAGTTTAAAGATATTAATGCTATTAAATAATATTTAATATCGTTAAGCGGTTTTGAGTCTTTTTTTGTTATGTATGTAAAAAATATTATTAAAGGCGCCAGGAATGTTGTGACAGTAAAGCTGTTTATCTGGTCTTTTACAGCTTTTAACATTCCCCATAAAGTTTCTGGATCCTGAAGTATTTTTGCTTTTATATTAATAAAGTCAATAAAATGCGGATATTTATAAAGTATTAGTGAAATTAAAATCACTGTAAGAGGAATGTATACAAGAGCTAGAAGTTTTCTGTTTTTGTTTCTTATAATTTCATTAATAACCAATGCGGAGGGGACGATAAATCCGAATGGTCGCGTGAGAGTCGCAAGGATACTTAAAAGAATTGCGGCGAATTTATTTATTTTGCTGTGTTTATTTCTTTCGAAAGATTTCAGATAAAAATAAAGAAGCCAGATATTGATGACGATGAAAAGACATTCTGTCATCAGCATTTTTTCATATATAACTATTTGCGGAAGAAGAAGTATCAATAATATGTAAAGGAAGATAATTTTATTGTTTCTAAGGAATTTTTTAAAAATTGAATAAAGAGGGAAGACAAGGCTTGATATAAGTAGGGAATTTAAAATCAGTATTCCGTGATAGGCTTTGGTTCCTTTTAAAAAGAGAAAAAGAGGGGAAATAATTATTGAATATAATGGAAGCGGCTCACCGGCGGGTATCTGTAATAATTCCGCGCATGTTTTTTTTATTTCAAGAGTTTCAGCGAAGTGTTTCGCTTTCAGTAATATACAGGCTTCGTCCGAAAAAACGAAAGGTCCCTGCATGAATAGGCTAATAATAACTTTTGCAGTGAGTATTAAAGCGAATAATATAATCAGGTTTAGGTAGGTTTTTTTGTTCATTCTATTTTGTAAATATATTGGTCTCCAATTTTATATAATTTGGTTAAATCCGGGATTTCATATTCAGTAATTGCATATTCTGATTTTTGGAAATGTTTTGAATTTTCAAATTCTTCAATATTGAGAGTGTTTATATTTTCTCCGTTTTCCTTATGGTCGACCAAAATCAGATATAATTTATTTTTAGTTGTGGCGTATAATTGAAACATTTTATTTAAATTGTTGATTCTTTCGTTTTTAACGATAAAAGAAATATCGGTTTCTTTTTTCTCAAAAAAATCAATAAATTCTGAATTTACAGCATAGTTTATTACCCATATGGTTGAATGTATTGAAAGAATTATAAAGATCGATATTAATGTGGCAATTAATATTTTCCTTTTGTTTGCAACTAAAAGTACAAAAAGAATGAATGTAATCGGGAAAAATACTGTCCCCAGTATTTTTTTACTTTCAACAAGGTCTTCCCCGAATAAATGTGTTCTAGATTCGTAGAAAAAAGATAAATCGAGATTTAAAGAATGTTTTACAGCGATATCTTTGAAGAAAAATAAAGATACCAGTAAAAGAATGATTATTGAAATGTTAGTTTTGTTGAATGAGAATTTTTTGTATCTTTTGAGGAAAATAAGCGAGAAAAATATTATTAATATTATTGAGAGATTGATATATCTGGTTATTAAAACCGGATCCATGTTTTTAATGTAATATCCGAATTGATGTTGGGCGCTTATCGCAAAATTTAGGAATATTAAAGTTATTAAGAAATATTTTATGTTTTTTAGGTGTGGTGAATCTTTTTTATTTATATATGTGAAGAAAACAATTATTGGTATCAGTGCGGTTGCTATTGAAAAGCTGTTTATTTGATTTTTAAGTGCTATAAAAATGTATTTCCAGTTTTCCAGTATTGAAAGGAAATTTATTTTTATGAATATGGAATTGATTATATGATCCAATAATATAAATAATGCCAAAAAGGTAAGTATAATGGCAAAAGGCAGGAAAAATAAAAGTGTCTTTTTTTTGTTTTTTGCTACTGCAATCTCATTTACGGCTAAAGCTACGGGAACTATAAAACCAAACGGTCTTGTTAAGGTGGCCAGAATACTTAATATTACAGCTAAAAGTTTATTTACTATTTTTGTTTTCCTTTTTTTCGAGAATGACTTCAGGTAGAAATGGAGCAGCCATATATTTATTACAACGAATAAACTTTCCGTCATAACTGTCTTTTCGTAAGCCATTATCTGAGACAAAAAAAGTGTTACAATAATTATGAGAAATATATATTTTGTATTTTTGATAAATTTTTTACATATTCCGTATAGAGGGAAGACAAGGCTTGCTATGAGTAAAGAATTTAGTATTGTTGCGATTTTGTATGCAGTGATTCCATAAGTAAAATAGTAAATTGGAGAGATTAGTATTGAATAAAGAGGCTGGGGATCACCGCTTGGTAAAGTTGTTAAGTTTTCACAGGTTTCAAATTTAAAATTGTTTATAAAGTATATGGCTCTTTGAATTACACAGGATTCATCGGAAAAAATGAAAGGGCCGTCCAATAGGAGGCTTAGCCCTGCTTTTATAATAAAAATTAATTCAAAGAGGATAAAAAGGTTCCAAAAAGTTCTTTTTTTTGTAGTCATATTAACGGGATATTTTTTGAGGAAGTTTTTGTTCCGGTGTTTCTTCCTCCTGTGTTTCAGGTTCAATAATGTTTTCCTGCCGGGTCTGCTCGATTTCTTCTGTTATAGCTTTTTTTCTTGTTTTCGTAACGGTGGATTCGGGATTGGTCAGTATTCTGTAGCTGTAATAAAATCCAATACCTATTATTAATGTTATAAGAAGAAAAATTATGAAGCTTAAAAATGGTTTTTTGGTTTCTATGTCTGGCTCTGTAAGTTCCTTTTCTGGAACAGTGCTAGGTTGTTGTGAAGTTTGCTGTTGTTGCTTTGGTGATTTTTGTTGTGGTGGAGATGGTTGTTGTGGCGGTGGTTGTTGTGGAGATGGTTGTTGTGGAGGTGGTTGTTGTGGTTCCTGTTGAGGTGTGGTTTGTTCGTCCAAAGGTTCCGGATTCATTTGACCGGATTGGGGCTGATTTTTTTGTTCTTCCTGCATAGTTATTATTTTCTAAGTATTTTAACAATTTAACTTGTTTTTATCAATATCAGTCGATAAGATTTTAAGGAGTAAATCATGTTTATGAGGAAAAAAACATTCTATTTTTTGTTGGTTATTTTCGCTTGTGTTTTTGCTGTTAAGTTTCTTCTGACTTTATTATATTATGGCCCTACCATAATACCAGATGAAGGTTGTATAATAGAAACTTCAAAATATTTCGCGAATAATTTTAAGATAGTCAAATGCGGTGATATTACCAATGCTCCGCACGGTTATATTTCTCCTCTTGTTACAATATTATTTTCTGTTTTTTATTTGTTTTTAGCGCCTCTTAAGGCTTACAAAGCTATATTAATTTTTCATTCATTGATTGTTTCCAGTCTTGTTTTCCCTTTATATGGTATTTTAAAGAAATTTAAAATAAAGGATCGTTTAATTTTTTTATTTACGATTCTGATTTTGTTTGTACCGCAGTTTTTGGTTTATGAAAAATCTGTGATGACTGAGACTCTTTTTGCAGTGACAAATGTATGGTTTTTGTATTTTTATATTAATTCGTTTGATCGAAAGAAGAAAAAAAACAAAATTATTTCAATTATTCTTGCTGTAATTGCTGTGTTTATGAGGCCTTATGGTTTTTTAACTCTTTTTGCGCTTGCCGTTAATGAATTTATTGTCAGCAAAAGAAAAAAAGTTGCTGCTATAATTTTTATTCCTGTTTTGGGCGTTATATTAATTCCGGCTTTGCTAATTTATTCCGATATTTTGGCCAATTTATTTCAGAAAGGTCTTTCGATTTTTGATTTTGATAATTTTAAAGGATTTGTCGAATCAATTATTAATCAGTTTAACAGTTTAAGTATTGCGACTCTTTCGATTCCTTTAATTATTTTTGCAAGCAGATTTGGAAAAAGCGGTTTTAAGCATTTTGAGAAGATAAAATATTTTCTGCTTTCTTTCATCTTTATTAATCTGTTGATTTCAACACAGCATATGTATGGTTATTTTCTTGAGTATGGTATGCAGCCGGATCTTCTTTTTAGATATATTAATGTTTCGATTATTTTTGTTTTAATTTTTTCAACTGTTTTTTTATTGAAATATAAGGAATTTCGGCTTGACCGGAAAAATATGATTATTTCGGCTGTTGTTTTATTGCTTCTTCTATTTGTTAATGTGGAATTTTACCGAAGACAATTCGTTTTTGAATATTCGCATCTTGATTATTTTCCTTTCTATTATTCTTATTATCTGTTTTTAGTGATTGTTCTTTTTGTATTGTTGATTAATAATTTTAGAAAAGCACTTATTTCGTTAATATTTGCAATTCTTATGATTCATTCTGTTTTCGGTATTGCGGTTACAAGCAAATATTCCAGTGATGTACAACAGTTAAATCCTATTTATCAGGAGTTTAAGTATGAGGATTATGAAATTTTGTATATTTTGAATTCTGCCGTGGGTCAGTTTCCTTCAACCTACTGGTCCGTTCTTACGTTGACGAACAATGATATACAAACTGCTTTCTACGACCTTCAAAAACAAGGAGAAAGTAGTAAAATATCAGAATTGTATTTATTAAATGAAGAGGTCGAGAAGGTCGATGTTAAATTGGAGGATTTTGATTATATAATAACAGATCTGGATCTTGATTTGCCTATTTACATGAAGTCGACATTTTCAAAAGTTTATGAAACAAAAAAATGAAAAAAGTTTATAAAAACATATTAGTATTATTTTTAGTTATTTTGGTTCTGAAGGTTGTCATAAGTTTTTTTATGACGGGTCCTTTCATTTTTCCGGATGAATCTTGTATTGTTCAGAAAGCGATTTATTTTATCAGAAATTTTAAAATGGCTTCCTGTTCTGAAATAATTTCATTCAGGGCCGGTGAACCTTTTCCTCTTTACTCTATTTTGATTTCACCTGTTTATTTGTTTTTTTATGGATATAATGCTTATTA
>WJKQ01000148.1 GCA_014728975.1 Candidatus Peregrinibacteria bacterium
AATTCGCCTTTTGAAAGCGATGTAACTCTGGACGTAAATATAGAAAGTTATGAAGATAAATTGATTTCCAGCATGATTATTCATGACGAACCGACTTCATATACCATTATGGAACAATTGAAATCCATGGGGACTTTAAGTCTCCCCATTGACGATCCGAGATATGTAGTATTTCAATCGGCTCCAGTTCCTCTCCCCAATTATCCCGCCCCACAACCGATAAATGAAAACATCGATGTAGATGAGATTTTAGAAAATTTAAATCTTGCACAATATTATTTTCCGGGAAAAATTCAAAAGATTGAATACCCAAATCTGTTCCAAACTGATAATTTCGCCCAGTTGGAAGCTGATTTATCTTCTTTAGCAAATAAACTGGCGTTAATGCCAAAGAGTTTCAGGGTGTTTGGGGAAGACGCGGCTCCGGGTGATTATTCCGTTCTGGATATTAGAAATGAGATTTTAAATAATTATCTTTTACCCACTGTAAACGGTCTGGCCGATCATCCCAATGATTTTGATCTTGAAATTGCCGCAACGGAAAAAATATACGATGCTCTTGAATGGCTGAATTTTAATATAGATCAAAAACATGAATACGTTCTGAAAAATTATTTAAACGGCAGTAAAAACGCTTTTGCCGGTGATGCTACGTTAGTTCCCTCATACAGCGGTTACGAAACATCTTTCGGATATGAAGCCGCTTATCTCGTACTTGATGGGGACGGTTATTCCTTTAATATGAGCTTTAATAAAGATCTCCCCGAAGAAACAAATGAAGCTTTTGATCCTCTTGCACCATATCGTGAAGAAGGAGAAGAGCCGGAATTTGCCGTCGATGAATTTGCAATGGAAGAGGAGGAAGCTGAACAGGAGGAAGGAAACGGATTAAAATTTGTGGATCTTGATCAATTTTTAAAGGAATTGAATGAATTTATAAATTATTTTTCAACAACTCCGGATTTTCAGGACGTCTGTGTCTTCGCGGATTGGGCTAAGAAACAAAACAAAAAAGAAAAAGAAGGAATAGAAGTCAAGGAGGAAAATATTGCAAAAAGTCAGCAATCTCTTGAACTTGATCCCGGCACTATAAATATAAGTTTGGAAAAAGATGTAATTAAAGCAGACGGCATTGATCAGTTCTCTGTGAAGGTTTTGGGAAATACTTTTGCAAATGATCTTGTCAGTCTTGAAATCGATCAAAGTGAAATTAATCCGGTTATTGATTTTTATGACAGTAATTCAAAATCACTTTCGGATGGAGAAGCAAAATTTAAATTCATTTCAACAGGAAATGTCGGTACGGCTTTTATTTCGGCAGAAACCGATTCCGGAATTACTTCAAATACTGTTTCAGTAAAATCTGTCGGAACAGGTATTGATTTTGTAAGCTACACATATTTTAAGCCTGAAGGAATGGAAGAACTTGAGGCGGCAATTGAAAAACAGGAAGAATTGGAAGGTTTGGAAGAGGAGGAAGTGGAAGAAGAATTGGAAGGTTTGGAAGAGGAAGGAATGGAAGAAGAATTGGAAGGTATGGAAGAGGAAGGAGTGGTGGTTTCAGAAGAAGAAGCTGTTGAAGAAATTGAAGAACCTCCGGAAATTATGGAAGAAATTAGTGAAGAAGAGGAAGAATTTATTGTCCGGGAGGTAAAAAAGGAAATTCTGGAAAAAGAACTGGAAGGTGCTCTTTCTGATATTTCAGAAGAGGAAGCTGAGGGCATTCCGTCAGTCGAAAAGGAGCCCGGAGCCGGAGAAGAAGAGGTTGTTGAAGTTGAGGAGGTTCTGGAGGAAGCCGAAGAAGAGACAGAGGAGCCCGATATTACCGTTCTCACTTCTGAACCGGTCGTAGAGGAAACTGAAGAGAAAATTGAAGAAGAGAAAGAGACTGTAGAAGAACCTGTAGAAGAGATTGAGGAGATTGAAGCTGAAGAAATAGAGGAAATCGAGGAAAGTTTTGAAGAATGGGAGGAATATTTTTTATTAAAGGATTATTATAATAAATTTATAGATTCCGGTTTGTCCTATCTTTTTGATTCAAGGCTTGTCGCCGAGGTTATTTCCGACAGAATGATCGCTTATTTACCCGAAAGTGAAAATCCTTTTATCGAAGCTTCGGAAAATGAGGATTCAAAATATATTCTTACTACAAGTGATGAAATGACCGCAGACGGAGAGTCTTTAATGATGCTGAATGTTTCTATATCGGATGAAAATGGACTGCTCGAAACTGACAAAAAACATACCGTGAAATTTAGAGCAGAACCCGATTTGGTAACTTTTGAAAATGGAAATATTGTTGAAACTGAAAATGGAGTTGCCACCGTATATCTGAGAGCAGGTACAGTGGCAGGTCCGTTTACAGTTTATGCCGAAGTGCTTGACGCAAACGGTGAGCCCGATACAAATTATCCTACTGATTCCGGTACAGAACTTTATTTATCATCAGGAGAAATAACAGATATAGATATCAAATCCGATTCTTATGTTCTTCTTGCAAACAATCAGTCAAAAACCAATCTTAATTTTACTTTGAAAGATAAATTTGGAAACATCGCAAATGATTCATTCGCACAAATTGCTTTATTTATCGGTGACGGAAATAAAGCTTATTTTGATGAAGCTGCGGATTCAAACAACCAAATTTTGGGAACACAGCTGTCCACTATAGAAGGGCATGCGGACGTTGATCTGTATTCAAACGACGAAGCAGGAGAGATAAATATAATCGCGTTATTGCTTGATTATGAACTTGAAGAAGAATTTATCGAAGCGGGCAAAAACTGGGAGGAAATAAATTTTTCCGAATATACCGGAAATTCAAAAACTTTTAAAATTCTGGATGACGTATCACTTGAGATTATTCCTGATGCACTTTCGATTCCCGCGGATGGAGATTCTACAATTTCAATCCGAACCGAATTAAGAAGCGACGGCAAAACAGTAGAGGGATACAATGGCCCCATTAATTTTTCTATTCTTAATGATAATTTGGGTAATTTTGTCTCTTTACCTCCCGAAAAAATGGTAAATGGTGTTCTGCATGAGGCAAATGTTAAATTCAGGTCTTCCACTCTCGCAGGGGAACCTGAAATATTGATAGAAGTTCCGGGTTTTGTTTCTGAAAATTTAAATTTAAAAACTTTGCCGGGTGAGCCTGTAGAGATCGAGCTTTCCTCCTCCGCAGATACAATTTATTCTGATGGAATTGAAGAAGTTGTCCTTAAAGCAAGGCTGCTTGATAAATATGAAAATCTTGCAGACACAAACAATAATACGGTCGTTTCCTTTTCTACAACCGACGCAACCGAAGGATTTATTGAATTTACCGGCGCGCAAAACGCGCTTTCGCTGGACGGAATTGCCGCAACAACAATCACCGGCGGTGATATTTCAGGAGAGGCCAATATTATTGCGGATTCTGAAGGAGTGGAAGCAGATTCGATTTCTTTAAATATAACAAAACATATCAGTGTAATTAATGAAGAAATAGAAGAATTTTCACCGCGCGCACTTTATATTTCTCTTTTGGGAGGTAATTTTGGGACTTTGTCAGTTGAAAATAATTTATCCCAGGCTTTGCTTCACAGCGGACAGGTACAGGCTGTTAGCAGTGTTACCGCCACTCCAAACGAGAATAAAAGACTTTTCGGTGTGGACGGTTACGGAAAAATCGACATTTTGTCCGATACCGTAGAGATGAAGGCTATCCCAGCGACTGGTTCCTTTCCTTATCAAAAAATTGTTTTTTCTGATTATGTAGCCGATGAAGAATTGGCTTCTGTATTTATTGTCCCCAAAGAAAGTGAACTTATTCTTGTTGATGAGGAGACGCAGAATTTTAATAATGAAGGTATTTATGTGGAAAGGATATCCGAAGTCGATGAAGATATAAAATTCAATAAAAAAGAGGATGGTATTTTTATCGATAAATCAGGTGAAACAAAGGTAAAAATTGATAATTTCGGAAGAATTTATATCAATGATCCGCTTCTTGAAATGAAAGTTCCCGAGGAAGAGGATAATATTATGACTGATAATTTTTCATTTATTATATATGACCGCGGTGAGGTGCTCGCGCATATTTATTATAATCAGGATTTTACGAATTTGAACGGTGAAGCGCAAAACGTTATTAATATATCTTACGATAGTGATTTGAGCGCTTATTATCCGGGTATATATCTTAAATTAAACACTCCATCGAAAAAATATGATGTAGTTTCGTGTTTCTCAAGGGCTTCCACTGAAGAGCCGATGGGGTTTTACATGGTGGATACTGAAAATGAAATAGACCCAGTGCATGCTCCCGGTTTTTCATTTGATTCTCTGGAGGACGCGAAAAATAACTTTGGGCTTGGTTTTAGAGGCAATAATAAGCACATGCTTCTGTTTTCCGGTGGTAATTCCGTTGGAGAATCTCATATTCCTTACGCTACAGATGCCGGAATTATTTACGGAGACCCTACAATTAGATTGGAAATTGACGGAATTGTGGGACTTGTCAGCGAGCTTTCCGGATATTCAAAAGATATCGGAAGATCGTTATTTTCCGGAAAGGAAGAAATTCTCGAAATAATTAATTTTGATTATAATGGTGACGGGATGGACGATATTCTTCTTGCTTATGAAGATGGTCTTGTCCGTCTGCTTGAGAACGAAATCAGTAATCGGCGTTTTAATGATAGAGGATATATTTTGAATGTTGACGGCGGAATTTACAGTACGGCAAAAATTGATGTAAATAATGATGGATACGATGATCTTATAGTTGGTTCGAAAGAATCTTGTCTTGAAGGAGAAGTTTCAGTTTCTCTTTATACAAATAACGGTGGTAATTTTGAACGGGAAACTTTGGCTCTGGATATCAGCGGCAAGGTTTTTGAGATGAAATCAACAGATATGAATCAGGATGGATGCGACGATCTTGTCCTTAGTGATTCAGCGGGAAACGTGAGAGTTTTTTATAATCAAAATGATGGAGATGTATGTACCGGTCTTGAGAAAAATTTTGGAAACACCTTTAATTTTGGTTTTTCAATTAACGGGGAAATCAATTCTTCAAATAATCTTTATATAAATTATGTCGGAATGGAGCAGTTGTATGAAGGATCCGCCGGTTTAAATTATGAAGATTCCAACGCGGATAAATTTATTTCTTTTGTCCTGGAGAGTGATCAGGCGCCTGAAAGCGGGGAAGAAGGCGCGGAATTTGCAGAATCCGCTACAGAAATGCAGGAATCTCTTTTAGCAAATGAAAATATTGCCACAAAAGATATTCCTCCCCAGACATATCCGAAAGAATATAATTTTATTCACATTGGTGAGGATCCACGTTTCGGTATAAATTCGACAAAATTCGGGATTGATGAAAATGGAGGAAACGTTGATATCGGAGATAAAATAAATTATGTAATCACTCTGGAAAATTCCGGAGCTTATGTAAATAATCTTATTCTTTCAGACCTTACCCCTGTTACTATGACGTTGGATACCGAAAGTCTGGAGTGTCTGGATGCAAATTGTGAAGATGATCTGCAGTGGGAAGAAACAGATAATTCCGTACGCTCTCATGTTATAAAAAACATTACGGTTCCAGCGAACGGAAAGCGGACTATTAAGTATACAATGACTGTTGAAAGTGTTCCCGAGGTGCGTTTTGATGTCGGTAATTTTATAGACGATGAAGGTACAATCCAATATCCGGATATTTTAGTTAAACCGGAATTTAATCCGGAAGGAGTTTTGACCTATTTATATTCAACCGGTTTAAACGCGAAAGGTTACAGCATTCTAAATAAACAGCAGGAGGTAAGTGAAGGAAGTGATGCTCTTGATGATGATTATGAAAATCAGTTTAAAGAAAACAGTCTTCCTGATTTTGGCGTGCTTTTTGAGAGTATTAATATGATTAAAAATATCGTGCCCGGGGAAGAGGATGAATTTGAGGTGCCTTCAGAACTGGAGAAGCAGACAAGCGCGCTTGTTTCATCCCAGGCCGAGGATCAGGATTATGACGGTATTCCGGATTCATGGGGCGGAAAAAAAGATCTTTCTTATGCCAGTGCCGCCAATGCTCTTGCTGATGAAATAGAAAATGTAACTTCCTTGCTAAGATGTTCGGGTGGAGGCTGTCTGCCTATTCCATATAATTACGCCTTTTTGGCTCCAAATGATGCAATCCCCGGAATTGCGGCTTTTGCTCTGGGTACTCCAAATCCTCCGTATTTTGGATTTATGCTGCCTTCAACTATCCCATCTAATTTCAGGCTTTATACAATGCCTACTTTAACGATGGGTGTCGGAACAGGTATTTGTGCAGGTCCGAGTACAGGCCATACTTCACCTTGTTTTGCCTTTGCGATCCCAATGCAGGCTATCGGCGCGTGTCCGAATTTCCTGGGTCCTATAAATGACGCGATTGCTGCCGCAAAAGATTCCACAAGCGATCCCGATATTGGGATGACAACAGTCGTTTCGGACGGTCAGGGATCTACCGGGACCGAGGCTGTCAGCGGAGATTTTGCTTATTCTGATCCGGACTCTCCTATTTCTGCCGCGGGATCCGTGAATATACGCATTCCTGGATTTCCAAGTGTAATTACCAACTGGATCGATAAACAGACCGACGAAATTTACAATAAACTTTTGGATCTGCCGGATTTTTACTTTATTTATCCGGATGTAAAAACACTTATTTCCGAAAACGCCATTGCAAATACAAATTTCAGTGAAATAAAAAATCTGCATGATTTTATGAGCGCTGTAAACAGTCTTCCTTTGATTCAGATAGTGGGAAAAGAAGTATTGATTAAAGTTCCGGCTATTTCTCAAGCAGAGCTGATAAAATGGAAGAGGCAGGCTCAGGCATGGATAAGATATGAAGAAGAACAACTTGATCGACTGGTTGAGTATTGGTCTTGTGATGAAAATGAACATAGAAGAACTCTATGCGACAAAGTAATGCTTGATACAAACGAGCTTATTCAGTCTGTGAAGAAATTGATGGATAAACTGGATATAATCGCAAATTTACCAAGGGAAGTTTTAACGTGGAGGAATCTTGAGTCCAAATATGCCAATCAGATAATTTGTTATCTGGATGCCATTATGCAGTTTACCGGCGGATATATGAGGAAACAACAAAAGACTGTGGAAGCGTGGATGAAAGCTGTCGAAGATGTTATAAGAACTTTTAAAGACTGGAAGCTTATTTTGGATTTAATGGTGGAATACCAGGTGTCTTGTGATCAATGCAAAAATGACAGATTCAGTAAGCTTGGTCTTTTAATGCAGCTTTTTGTGGCAATTCCCGACCCTCCGATAATTCCACTGCCAAAATGGCCCGATATTATTTTCGATATTTCACAAATTCAGACAGGAGTAAAAATAATCTGGCCCGATTTGGTATTTAAGCCCAAACCTATTGTTCTTCCAAATCTTCCTTATATTACATTTCCTGAAATTCCACTGCCTGATTTAATAATTGAACTTCCGGGTTTTGATATTCCCGACTGGATTTTGGATTTTCCAACATTCCTACTGCCGAATCTTCCAGATCTGCCGCCGCTTCCAATTCCCGATCTACCCGATCTGCCGAGACCTCCAAAAATTCCAAAACTTCCAAACCTTATTGCAGATCTAATTGCTCAATTAAAGCCAATTTTCAGGATTTTGTGTCTGCTTAAAAACGGTCTTGTTCCGGTCCCGGAAGCAAGTCTGGCAACCGAGGTCGAGACTTTGACTCAGCCAACTGTGCAGGTCGTTCTTCCGATAATAAAAAATCTTGGAATGCAGATGCCGGCAATTCAATATGATTATGTTGAACAAATAAGAGTTAATGCAAAGATGAATTTTGGTATCGATACCAGTTTTATTTATGCGATCGTCAGAGAGGGTGCTGAAATAATGAACAATCGGGTAGAGGAACTGGTAAATAATATAAATAAGTATACCGGACTCCCCTGGCAGAGGGTAATTGACAATATTATTAATAAAGCTCTTGAGGAAATTGAAAAATCAGTTACGGAAACTATTGAAGAAACCGTGGAGGAATCGGAGGAAAGCGCCCAGGGGGCTGTAGATGAAACGGCAGATGCCTCGGCAGGCGCTGGTGAAGTAAGATTCTATGGGATCCAAAATAATATTGAAAATTTTAGCGCTATTATCAATGAATATTCAAATAAATATACAGAGGAATTGAAGA
>WJKQ01000149.1 GCA_014728975.1 Candidatus Peregrinibacteria bacterium
AAGATGATTGGTACACAAAATATTTTGCGTATGGAGATAACAGAGATTTGCTTGATAAACAGCATATTTTGCAGGAGGAAAACATTTACTACTATTATCCGGATGAAAACATAACACGCAAAGAAGTGGCGGAAACGATTTACAGAAGCCTAAGAACCCTCGAATAAATAAGTGGCTGGAAAAATTCTCCATTAATGATATACTGATTTCCTTCATTACAGCGGGTTGACAGACACGTAAAATTGTTTTAAAATATAAAGATTGATATATTTCAAGTTAATTATATTATGACGGATTCCGTACAAAAACAGATTGTAGAATTAATAAATAGAAATGAAAAAATCCTCATACTGCCTTCGTCTCCGGCTGACGGCGATTCATTGAGCAGTGGGATTGCGCTCTATACTGCTTTCCAAAAACTGGGAAAAGACGTAACGGTTGTATTAAAAGATCCGGTTCCGGAAATTTTTCATTTCCTGCCGAATATTAAAAACGTAGGCGATAAGATGGTTTCTTCTAATGATTTTATTATCACAATCAATGCAAAAGACAGAGAAATTGAAAATATTAAGGAAGAGATTGAAGATGATAAAATAAATATAATCATAACTCCTAAAAAAGGGAGATTTTCTGAAGAGGATGTTGTTTTCAATAAAGGCAGAATCGAATACGATCTAGTAATTACTGTAGATTGTGCGGAATTAACACAATTGGGTGAGTTATACGAAAATAATATCGAATTATTCTATCAGATACCGATAATTAATATCGATCACCATGTATCCAATACCCATTTCGGAAAAATTAATTATATAGATATAATGGCTTCCTCCACAACAGAATTAATACTTCCGCTTTTGGAGGAATTGGGAAGAGTTCAAAATAAGGAACTTATTGACGAAGATATAGCCACGCTACTATTAACAGGGATAATAACGGACACGGGAAGTTTCCAGAATGCGAATACGACTCCAAGGTCTTTCGCTAAAGCCGCACAGCTCATTGCTTATGGAGCGCGCCAGCAGGAAATAATTCAGAATGTTTATAAAACTAAACAGCTCAGTCAGTTAAAACTTTGGGGCCGTATACTTTCAAAAATTCAGACGGACGATGATTATCGGATTGTCTGGTCAACCGTAAGTCAACAGGATTTGAAAGAAACAGACAGTAGCGAAAAAGAAACGGGTGATGTTATTGACGAACTGATGACTAACGCGCCCGGTGCGGAAGTTATTTTACTTATTAAAGAAAAAGAAAATGGAGAAATATCGACCAGCCTGCGCACAACAACTCCGGCAGTGGACGCATCAAAGATTGCGGAAAATTTTGGCGGCGGAGGTCATACACAGGCATCCGGATTTAGAATGAAAGACATAAGCTTAAGGGATGCCGAATATAAAATCATAAATTTCATTAAAAAAAACCAATCAAAAAGATTGGGAATAATAAAAGAAGAATCTTCGAAACATCCCGAACCCCAGTCCAAACCCAAAATTGAACTTGAACCAAAGCCAAATAAAAAACCAAAGTCAAAGCCGGGTCCGGGTCCAAATCCAAATCCTGAAAAAAATAAAACCAAACCAAAAGAAATAGAAAAAATTGATTTTTCAAAAGCAAAATCCCGGGAGGAAGAAACATATTCTACAACTGAAACATCATATAAATTTGAAGATTAAACAATTTCCTCCAAAATTTCCTCAGGGATATCGAAATTACTGTAAACATTCGCCACATCTTCATCATCTTCAAGAGCTTCAACAAGATTTAATATTTTTTTGGCGTCTTCCATGTTATCAATTTTAACGGGAGTATTGGGGATATAACTCAATTCGGCTTTTTCCACCTTAAATCCTGAATTTTCCAGATTGTGTCGCACATTCATCAATTGCTGGGGATCTGTAATAATTTCAAAATCCTTACCTTCCACTGAAATTTCCTCAGCACCGGCATCGATAGCATCCAACTGAGCTTCTTCGGGACTTTTATTATCTGCTTTTGCAAGAATAATTCCTTTTTTATCGAACATCCAGGCAACAGAGCCCGCTTCTCCCATTCCTCCTCCATGTTTTGTAAAAATATTTTTGACACTCGCTACAGCCCTGTTTTTATTATCAGTTACAACCTGTACGTATACGGCTGTACCGGCGGGACCAAAACCTTCATATATGGTTTCTGTCAGCCCCATACCTTCTTTCCCTTCACCGGCTCCTTTTTTTACAGCTTTTTCAATATTTGCATTTGGAACATTATCCGCCTTTGCATTCGCAATTGCTGTTCTTAAAGCGGGATTCATTTCGGGATCGTCACCGCCTTCCTTTGCCGCGATAGCAATAAGTTTGGCATGTTTTGTAAAGATTTTACCTCTTTTTGCATCGGCGGCTCCTTTTTTATGTTTAATCGAATGCCACTTCGAATGTCCCGACATAAATTAAACCTTATGAATAAGTGAAAGAATTATATAGGAGGAATACTATTGTGCAAAAACATTTTTTACCGCGTTTGCCACTGCAACACTTACGCCTTTTTCAAAAACGCCGGGAATTATTTTATTTGCCGAAGGTTTTTTTACAAGCCTGGCCAGGGCTTCGGCTGAAGAAATTTTCATTTTATCCGTGATATGATCAAACCTTGCTTCAAGCGCGCCTTTAAAGATACCCGGAAATACAAGAACATTGTTAATCTGGTTTGGATAGTCGCTTCTGCCTGTAGCTATTATTTTTGCTCCTGCCGATTTTGCGTCTTTTGGATGAATTTCGGGATCAGGATTGGACATAGCAAAAATTATTGGATTTTTCGACATTCTTTTAACCATTCTTTTCTTTAAAATATTTGGCTTTGAAACGCCGATGAAAATATCTGTTCCTTCAATTACATCTTCAAGATGACCATGAATTTTTTTCCTGTTTGTAACTTTTGCAATTTTCTTTTTATATTCATTTAAATTCCCGCGACCTTCGTAAATTAAACCTCTACTATCCTGTAAAATGATATTTCTAAATCCGTACTTTAAAAGAAGCTTTGAAATTGCGATGCCCGCGGCACCGGCACCGCTTATTACAACTTTGACATTTTTTTTATTTTTACCAACAACTTTCAAAGCATTAATAAGTCCGGCAAGACAGACAATTGCTGTTCCATGCTGATCATCATGGAAAACAGGTATATCAAGATTACGGATCAGTTTTTCTTCAATTTCGAAGCATCTCGGAGCACTTATATCTTCAAGATTAATTCCGCCAAAAGAGGATGCCATTTTTTTGACACAATCAACAAATTCATCCACGTTCTGAGTATTGATACAAATCGGCACAGCATCAACGCCTCCGAATTTTTTAAAAAGTACACACTTTCCTTCCATCACGGGCAGTCCCGCCAATGCCCCAATATTACCAAGTCCGAGTACGGCGGAACCGTCTGTCACTACAGCTATGGTATGTCCTTTCGAGGTATACTGGTAAGCCAGATCTTGATTTTTTGCGATTTTTATACAAGGCTCGGCAACTCCAGGGGTATAATAAAAACTCATATCCTGCTTGGTATTTAAAGGAACTTTCGATATGACCTCTAATTTTCCTTTATATTTTTTATGAGCCTCTAAAACTTTTTTCTTGAAATCCCTCATTTATTATTAATTATTTGGCGGGGGATAAGTGGGAGGAGGAA
Source organism: Candidatus Peregrinibacteria bacterium (assembly GCA_014728975.1). Classification (GTDB taxonomy): domain Bacteria; phylum Patescibacteriota; class Gracilibacteria; order UBA1369; family LOWO2-01-FULL-3; genus WJKQ01. The sequence goes on from WJKQ01000149.1 coordinate 3,664, forward strand.
CATTTGGAGGACCACTGGGAACAGCAGAACCCGAAGGATCAACCGATGGAACTTCTTCATTATTATATTCAACGGTTTCCGGAGCAAGATCTTCCGGAGTGGTTTTGAGCAACGAATAGACAAAACCCGCAATAGCAACGGCTAAAATAACAAGAGCAGCGTAAACGATTGCAAAATACCTATGTGCTTTATCTTTTGTTTCAGTCATTTTATTTGGTTAAAAAGAAGTAGTTTGCCCTTCTCTTACAGCTAAAATCACGTCACTTGCCCGTTCATATTTAAATGTATGGTCAACACCTTCACTATAATAATAATCAACCGGTCCTGTACCAACACCGATTGAATCGGTTTCGATAATAATCTTATCAGGAAGTTTGTTCAACATTTCCATCCCCCTGCCCTCAACCAGTACATAACTGAAAATTTCACTTAGTAATGAAGAATAATCAGGCTCTGAAAGATCGATATCGTTAAATTCCAGGGTAGAAAGCATTGTCCAGATATAACGGCTTAATAAATATCCAAGGCTTCCGTCCCCAAATTCGGTATAAACAACCAACACATCTCCATTTTCAAGATATATATACCAGTCAACGATTCTATCTTCAGGATATTGTACCTCAAGAGCCTTCAATCCCTGAAGTTCAAATTCTCTGAAATCCGCATCAGGAAAAGCGGATTTAATGTTTGAAAAATATTCTTCTGCTTCAATTCCATTTTCATTATCATCAAGAATTACACGTACAACCGCAGAATTTGGATATAC
>WJKQ01000150.1 GCA_014728975.1 Candidatus Peregrinibacteria bacterium
AGGTGCAAAAGATGCGAAAAAATTTGCGGATATTCTTGGCGCGACGCTGGCGATAATTCATAAATCGCGGCCGGCGCCGAACAGGTCTCATGTCACCCATGTTGTTGGTGAAGTGAAAGGACGGACCTGTATCATTTATGATGATATGATTGATACAGGCGGAAGTGTAATGGGGGCGGCTAAGGCGTTAAGGTCTATGGGGTCAAATAAAGACGTATATCTGGCCGCCACTCATGCCGTTTTTTCTGATCCTGCCGCAAAAAATCTTGCAAATATGGATTTTAGGGAGATAGTTGTCACAAATTCAATTCCTATTTCAAAAAATAAAAGATTTAGAGGATTGAAAATTTTATCGGTTGCGCCTTTGCTGGCAAGGATTATCAGAAGTATTCATGAAGACAAATCCGTAACAAAAACACTTACCAAATAATTTAAAATATCATGTTCGGAAAGGAGAAGAAACAGATTATTTATATGGGCAGTGATCATGCCGGTTTTGAAGCCAAAAACAAACTAAAGAAAGTTCTTGAATCCAGAGGTTATGATGTAACTGATTTAGGGAGTTTTACGGAGAAACCTACCGATTATCCCGATATTGCCAGAGAAGTGGGGGAGAAGGTATCGGAACATAAAGACAGTTTCGGAATTATAATTTGCGGAACAGGAATAGGAGTTGCAATGGCTGCGAACAAGGTCAGAGGCATCAGAGCCGCTCAGGCCAATAACGAGCATTACGCGGAAATGGCCAGACGGCATAATAACGCTAATATTTTAACTATGGGTGGCAGGACAACTGAATTTGAGGATATGAAGAAAATCGCAACAAAGTTTTTAAATACCGATTTTGAAGATAAGAAAAGGCACGTAAGGAGGGTAAATAAAATTGAAGGGGGTAATACAAGATAATTTTTATTATGAAAATAAAAGTTGCACCTTCGATATTGTCGGCAGATTTTGGGAGACTTTCAGAAGAAATTGATACTGTTGAACCATACTGTGATTTTATTCACCTGGATATTATGGATGGTCATTTTGTGCCCAATATTACGATCGGACCGCCGGTTGTGAGGTGTATCAAGAGTGCTTTGCCCTTAAATACTCATCTGATGATTGATAATCCGGAGAAGTATCTTGAGGCTTTTATGAAAGCCGGGTCAGACAGGCTGGTTGTGCATGGTGAAGCTTGTGAAGATCTTAGGAAAACACTGAAAATGATCGATGAACTGGGAATTGAGTCCGGAGTTTGTATTAAGCCGAAGACTCCCGTTACGGAAATAAAGGATGTGCTGGATCTGGTTGATGAGGTTTTGGTTATGACTGTCGAGCCTGGTTTCGGAGGTCAAAAGTTTATGGATGATATGGTTCCCAAAATAAAAGAGCTTCGTGAATTGGGATTTGAGCTGGATATAGCTGTTGATGGAGGAATCAATGCTGAAACTGCGAAAATTTGTCGTGATGCCGGGGCGAATGTTCTGGCCGCTGGAAGTTATATTTTTAAAGCTGAGGATAGAAGAGCCGCTATTGAGAGTTTAAAGGGCTAGTTTTTATCGGGAATCGGATATCTTTTTACTTCTGCCTGCCATTTCTGGAGTAATTTTATAAGTTCCGTATCGTGATCGGTAATTTCTGTCGGGAATTTTTTCTTGATGAGCAGGTATTCGGCGAGCGTTATATCGATTAATCGGGGCAGTGCGTTGAAAAGAGGATAGTTTTTATTATCATGATCCCACATTCCCCATGCGAGGAGACGTGTAACGGTTTCACGGGCGATGTCGAGTCTTCTTTCGACGGGCATTTCCTCCTGAGTTCTAATATTGTGGGCTCTGTCTTCCATCTTTAGTATTAAACATACCTGTTGGAGTTTCTTTTTTCGTGTGGAACTTGCTATTGCCAGCATTCTGGTTAGAAAACCGGTTATTTTTTGACGGTTGTGTTCCCGGGGGAAAGTTTTGAATGTCTTTGATTCTGGTTGTTTTTTTTCTTTTGGTATGTGCCAGCTTGAATATTCTTTTTGCGATATTTTGAGGATTTCTCTTGTTTTCTCCGTTCCCGCCGGATTTTGCGTTTTAACCATTCTTTTTTCCCGATCGGATAAATCCGTGTTATTTGATAAAATTCTTAAGCAATGTCCGACTTTATCTGTACGACTTCTTCCGCAGAGATCAAGCACCTGTCTTTTTACCTCCGTCCTGGTTGTTCCAAATCCGCTTTCTATATATGGGTCTATGCTGCTGTCGTAAATGTCCGTTAATCTGCTCATAAACTCTTTAACGTCGTCCATGTCCAGTTCTGTATCCTCTACGAGGTCGTGAAGAGGTCCCACTATTCCCAGCATTACGGGGTTGAGTTGAAGTCTTGTTCTTTCGATAATGTAAGGGACCGTGTCATATATCGCGTTAAATGTTATTTCTGTTGAATGAGCAGCGGCGGGTTTATCTTCGAATTTTCTTAAACTTGATTTTTTTTGTTGATGGTGTGCGGCTTTTGCCGCAGAAATACTTTGGTGAGTGCTGTCGATTAATCTTAGATATCTGTTTCTTAACGCAATTTCTCTTCTTACTGTTTGTTCACCGTTTCCCAAATACGTTTCTTTGGGAATAACATACTCGTTGTTTTCAGGTGAACTTTCGAGAAGCATTTCAAAATAAAGCCTAAGTATTACCAGAAATGTTTTGTGATCGGTGAAAAGTCCTCTTCTCAGGTGCCTTTCGACTTTTTGCCAGGCTTTTAGGCGGTCGATTCCGGGTTTATCTTTTTCATCAGAATCCTGTGTAGGGTATATTACAGCCCGAAGAGTCCTTCTGTATTCATCTTGTAGAGAAAGGGGAGGATTTCTGACAATTTGGGTAACTTCTTTGTGTCCCCGGGACGAAACGGGGACCGTGCTCCAGTGGCTTTTTAATACATCGGCTGTTTCGAGTAATGATTTTCTGCTTAATAAGACACTTTCCCAGATTGATTTTATTCTATTAAGATGTTTTTCCGGAATCAGATGTTCCAGATTTTCGTATTGAAGGTGTTCAGGAATACTGCAGTTTTCGAGTTCAAGCTGTAAAAAATATGCGCTTTCTCTGGAAGAACATTTTTCAGGATCTTCGTTTATAGGCCATCTTTCGTGGAGCATAGAGGCGTACCCCAGTTTTAGTACGGGTTTTTCTCCTAAAGTCTCTCTATAAGTATTTTTTTTTGTTTCCATATAACAAAAAAGGAAAAGATTTTAGTTCTTTCTTGGTTTTTTGTCAATTGACTGAGCGGTTAAGTGGTCTGTTGGTTGATGCCATGGGAGATGTCGTAAAAGGGATAAGGAATTCGTTGGGGGAGATTATTGAATGTAGTAATGAGGATATTGAATTTGAGGAATAAAAGGATTATATTGGATTTCGTAATATTTTTAAACTTTTTGTATGCTGGAAAAAAGAAGTTTCGACGATGAAAATTCTCCTTTTTTTACAACCCCGGACTCATTGACCGATTTTATTTTAAGGGTCGGCAAGACTGTTTTTCGTGAAGGTGTGTTGATAGCAGATAGTGTTAAATCAAGTGTGAGAGAAGTCATTGGAATTGAGAGCGGAAGAAATAATTCTTCATCAGGAAAAAACCGAAGGGAGTAATATTTTATGGTGCGCCCGACAGGATTTGAACCTGTGACCCCCGGCTCCGCAAGCCGATGCTCTATCCACTGAGCTACGAGCGCATGTTTAGCGTTTTTACAGCCTGGTTATGCAGTTTTTTGTTAGTGGCGAGTATATCTGCTCCAAAAAGATCAAGCAAGTTGCCGTTGGTGTCGGTGACTTTGCCGCCTGCTTCTTCGACTATAAGGGCCCCTGCGGCAATATCCCAGGGTTTTAAGCCGAATTCCCAGAAACCGTCGAATCTTCCTGTTGCGATCCAGCAGAGGTCGAGGGCTGCTGAGCCGAGTCTTCTGATGGCTTGGCATTTCCCGAGCATTGCCTTGAAGC
>WJKQ01000151.1 GCA_014728975.1 Candidatus Peregrinibacteria bacterium
ATTGAGGCCGGGGAGGAAGGGAAAAAGCCCGAGAAAGAAGCTGAAATTTCTGAAGCGCCGATTAAAGAAGAAAAAGAGGAAGAAAGCAAGGAAGTTATGGAGCTTGAGCCTATTAATACTGTTGAAGAGGAGAAAGGAATAAACTGGAAAATAGTTGAACAGTATCTCAGGAGATATGAGGATGTTAAAAATTACGGTAAAATAGGAGAAAAACTTTATACTGTTAGACGTTTTTCAATGGAAGTTGATCCCTCAGGGGAGGGGCTTCATGATTTTTTGGAAAAAAGAGGAGAAAAAGCTGAAATGATTCATGTGACCGATGAAAAGGGAAAAACGGTTACTTATATCTGGAATGGAAAGGATTATGAAAGTGTTCCAAAAGGTAAAAAATTAATTTTTGATCGTGATAAAGGCTATCGGATTGCCGTAGGGATTTATCGTCCCGATTATAGACCGGGTGCTGAAATTGCGAAAAAAATCCCGCAAAAAAGGAATTATCTGGAGGTAGAGAAAGATCAATATATCCTTGGTAAAGGGAAATCCTCGATTCGGGATTTTTATGAATTTTTGAGCGATAAATCCGGGAAAAGCCTGGAAAAATATTCGATTGTGACGTTGAAAGATCTTGATAGCAAAAAGGAAGAAAGTCTTATGTGGAATTCCAAAACTAAAAATTATGAATATATTGTGAGTGGAGAAACGGTGGAATTGTCTCCGGACAAGCAATATCGTGTGCGTCCCGAAGTACCGGTTTAAATTATTGTATGAATTTTGAAAAACATATTAAAAAATCAGCTGAAAGTAAGAAATTTTCTGATGCGGAGTTTGCGGTAGACAATCTTGATTCTGCCAGAAAGTCTTATCTTTACGCAAAAGAGAAGTATTTGAACTTTAGAATAGAGATGGAGAATAAGAGAGATGCTGAGATGGCGGTTTTAAGAGATGCTTATCCGGAAATGTCCCGGGAAAACCTTACAAAAAGTTTCAAGAATATCAGAGATAGATATGAAAAGATGATTTTCGATTCAAAAGAATATAGAGATTATGTTTTTAATCAAAATTATTATTGGTCTAAGAAGGAAGAGGCTGAAAGAAAAATCAGGGAACAAAAGGCTCTGGTCCGTGCGGAGGCCGAAGCAAAAAAAGAAGACGCGCAAAAGGTTGAACAGCTGGAAAATAAACTTAGGAAACTGGAAGTAGAGGAACTTAAAGTTGAAGAGCCAAAAACCGGAATAATGGAGGGGCCTTATGGAGAACTTGTCCAGGTTGGTAAAGGTGATCAGTTTTTTCTTAATAAAAAAAGAAATAATATAAAATCTTCTCCTTCGCAGATTCATGATTATTTAATGGTCAAAGGCGCGAAAGTTGACAGGTTGTTGATTTCCGAGGAAAACGGTAATCCTATGTTGGCTGTGTGGGATCCCGAGCTTGAAAAATATTTTTATTATGAGCCGGGGAAAAAACCCAAAAAGGTTGGAGAGGTTGAATTTCGTGACGGAACGATGTATACGTTAACGCTTCTTGAGCCCAGAGATGCGCTTGCAAAGCTTTATGATTATTAAGCGGACGCTGTTGATATTCTCTTTTTTTCTTTTCTATATTCGAAAACATAATAAAGCGTTGGAATAACAACCAGAGTTAATATTGTTGAACATGCCAGTCCGAAAATGAGTGCAAATCCAAGTCCGGCCCAGAATTCATTTGTTATTGCCAGCGGAAGTATACCGACGATTGTGGTTAAGCTTGTCATTAAAATGGGTTGAAGTCTTGCGTTAGCGGCTTCTGCTATTGATTTTGCGAACGGAATCCCGCTTTGGCGATTTTTGTTTATTCTGTCAATTAAAACTATGGAATCATTCACTACTATTCCGGCCAGTGCCACAACTCCCAGAAACGCGGGAAATGAAAGGTCCAGTCCTATCAGCATTAGTCCCGGAAATACTCCAATCAACGCAAACGGAAGAGTAATCATGATTATCAGCGGTTGTTTGAATGAGTTGAACATTAAAACCAGTGTGAAAGCTATCAGTATAATAGCTACAAACATTGATCTGAAAAGGTCATTAAAAGATTCCTCGATTTGTTCGAGGTCTCCGCCAAATGTGATTTTGTACCCATTCGGCAGTTTAAGGTTATCGGTTTTTTCTTTTATTTTTTCTATGATTTCTACGACATTTGCGGTTTTTTCAATGTCGCTGGTCACCTTTATGATCCTTTTTCCGTCTTCCCTTTCAATTTTTGAAAGGCTTCTTTTAAATTCATAATTTCCAAGTTGTCCCAGAGATACGGAATATCCTTTCGGTGTCATTATTTCGAAGTTTTCTATGTCGTGGATTGATATGTTTGTTTTTTGATTTTTTTGCTTCAGATTATATTTTATAAATATTTTGTAATCTTCACCTCCGATGGTGATGTCGGTTGGATTTATTCCCTGAACTATATTTCTGATGGTCATCGATACTTGCGCCGGAGTCAATCCGTGGAATGCCAGAATATCTTTGTCCAGTGTAAATTTAAATTCATTAAGACCGGGTTTTAGACTGATTTCGGATTCTGTGGTTCCAGGAATTTTATTGATTATTTTCTGTACTTCTTCGGCGGTTTCTTTAAGTTTATCCAGATCTTTGCCCGTTATTCTGGCTGTTATCGCGGCATCGCCCGGTGGTCCTTCAGATAGTTCTGATATTCTGACTTTTGCGTTGCGGAAATTGTTAAACTTTTCTCTGAATTGTTCAGCGATTTCGTAGGTTTTTCTTTCACGTTTTTCTTTTTCTATGAAATTTACAGTTATATTTGCGACGTTTGACTCTGTTGAGCCGCTTGTTACAA
>WJKQ01000152.1 GCA_014728975.1 Candidatus Peregrinibacteria bacterium
AGCTTCCCACCTTTTATATTTAATTATAAAAGACCATCCGTTTTCTGATGGTAACAAACGTTCAGCGGCATTTTTGTTTGTGTATTATTTGGATAAAACCGACTATCTTTTTAAAAAATCAGGGGAACGAAAAATCAACGATAATGCTTTAACGGCGCTTGCTTTGCTCATTGCCGAAAGCAACCCGAAAGATAAGGAAAAAATGATTAAGATTATTAAAAATTTAATTTCAGAACATGAAAAGTAACTTGTCCAACCATGACGGCGTGGCGGAAAAGTTTATAGAGTGGGCAAAAGGTGAGAATTTATCTTTTTGGAAATAAAATGAGTGTATCAAATAAATTTAACAATTTTTGTTCAAATATACGTATTCCTAAAAATGTGGTTGATAAAATTTCGTATCGCTATAAACGCATTACGAAACAACTCAATCATGATTTTTGGAGTACAGATTCTGAAACATTACACAGCTTTTATGTGGGATCGTATGGAAGAGACACAGATATTCACACAAGCGATATAGATATGATTTTTCGATTACCATACACAGTTTACGAAAGAATTAATGAATATATTGGTAACGGTCAATCTGCTTTGCTTGCTGAAGTGCGAAATTCTCTCCAGAAAACTTATAGCACGTCCCATATTAAAGGCGATGGTCAAGTTATAGGAATTAATTTTGATGATGGAATTAATTTTGAGATTATCCCAGCTTTTGTAAATAAAGATAATAGTTATACTTACCCAGATTCAAATGATGGAGGGAAATGGCGAACAACTAATCCGAAGCCCGAAATTGAGGCGATAAGAAAAACAAACGATGAGTGTAACGGAAATTTAAAAAATCTTTGTCGTATGGTTCGATCATGGAAGGAAAAATGTAATGTCCCAATGGGTGGTTTACTGATAGATACCTTAGCATATCAGTTTTTAAGAAATTGGAATCACCGTACTGATTCTTATACTTATTATGATTGGATGACGCGAGATTTTTTTAAATTTGTTAAAGACCAAGACAAAGATAAAACTTATTGGCTATCTCCGGGAAGTGGGCAATATGTTTGGAAAAAAGGAGACTTTAATTATAAGGCAAAAAGAGCGTATAATCTTTCACTTGAAGCAATTGATTATGAAGACCGTGAAATGCCATATTCAGCAAATGAAAAATGGCAAGAAATTTATGGTTCAAAATTTTAAGAAAAACTATGGATATAAAAAATTTATCAATCGTCAGGCAATCTTTCGCAAATACTGTCTTTACCCATAAGGTGCAAGAAGTTGCAGCCGAAAATCAGGAAAGAAATCTTTTTAAGGTAAAAGTGGCTAATATTGTTTTGGTCGGAGCCGTCCTTGTTTTATTAGTTTTACAGGCATCAAACCCAGGCAATCTTTTATTCTCATATCTGGCCGCCGGAATAACGATCGCCGAAATTATTTTTTTGATTATTCAGCTTTCATTTAGTTTTGAGCAACGAGTGGTTATGCACAAAAATTCTGCACTTAAATATATGGGGCTACGAGATAGCTACCGCTCATTGATTGTGGATATTATGAACGCAAGCATGACAACAGATATTTTAATCGCCAAAAGAGAATTACTTCAACGTGAATATCAAATTATTAGCGATCTTGCACCGCAGACTGGAGATAAAGAATACGATGAGGCTCAAATAAGGTTAAATAAAAGAGGAGTAATCGAAGGAGAAGAATTTACTTGGTCAGATGAAGAGATAGATCGTTTTTTGCCGGAGAATCTTAGATTAAATAAAAATAACTAACTATGCAATACTCAATCGTAAATTACAAAACGGTAAAAGAAAATATTGACTTTAGGTATGAGCCAGAATTTTGGCTACCAAATTACATCGAAGAAGAAAATTTATTGGATCAAAGAAAAACAAGCTTACTAGCTGAGTGCGTAAATTTTTCAAATGGGCGTGCTTTCGATTCAAATGAATTTTCAATTGAGGGTGATGTTTATATTTCAAAAATTGGAGATGTTACTCAAAAAAGAGATTTTCATTTTTGGGAAAAAGTACCCAAAAAACACCTTGAAGAACTAAATGCAAAGTATCTTAAACACAACGATATTTTAATGACTTTGACAGGCGATCCGCCTGATGTTGGAAAAGTACAGTTAATTTTTAATCCACCAAAAAATGAATTATCGTGGAATCAAAGAGTTGCACTTCTTAGATTAAAAGAATCAAAAAACACTTTTTCACCTGAAGCTTTGTTTATAATTTTATCTTCAAAATATTGTAGAAATCATATTGAACGATGGGCAAAAGGTATTCGACAAAGAAATGTTGGAAACCCCGCAGTGTTAAATATGAAAATTCCAGTGTTAGCTAATCTACAAAATAATTTAATTCATTTAGTAAAAAAATCATTTGATTTATTAGATAGCTCAAAATCCCTCTACTCCCAAGCCGAACAACTTCTCCTTTCCGAACTTGGCCTCACCGACTGGAAACCAAAGCACGAACTCAGCTTTGTAAAAAACTATTCTGACACTCAAGAGGCCGAGCGTTTTGATGCGGAGTACTTCCAGCCGAAATATGAGGAAATTGTAAAAGCCGTGAAACAATACAAAGGTGGCTTTGATGAATTGGGGAATTTAGTGAAAATCAAAGACAAGAATTTTACACCCAAAGATGATGAAGAATACAAATACATTGAGCTTGCCAATATTTCAGCAAACGGCGAAATCAACGGCTATACGGAAAGCCTTGGGAAAGAATTACCCTCAAGAGCACGCCGTAAAGTACAAAAATATGATTTAATTGTTTCTTCAATAGAAGGTTCACTTGATAGTATCGCCCTTATTTCAGAGAATTTACAA
>WJKQ01000153.1 GCA_014728975.1 Candidatus Peregrinibacteria bacterium
AGATAGATTATCGCCTATTGATGGATCGTAATCAGCAAGTTCTACGTAAGGCAGACCAAAATTTTCAGTTTCACCTATATACTCCCCTATTCTATTCCCCTTTTCGTCAAGTTCGTAAGCCGGAGAAATTAAAGCAAGATTCCAATATCTGCTGTATGCGAATATTTCTCCTTCATAACGACAATCCGGAACAGTATATTCATTATCGATCAAACAAATCCATAGGTTATTATAGGGCTCTTCTGTATTCATATCTAAAACGGTGTGTGCATTGGTTAATATCAGACCGTCAGCGCTTATCAAAAACCCTGTACCTGAAATTACATTTTCTTCGAAATCAACCGAAGAGAGATGAACTATGCTGTTTATGGTTTCAGGATAATTGAAAGCGGCGTTTGCTTGTGAAACAGGCAAAATTAAACCTATCAGCGCGATCATGGACATAAAAAATTTTTTCATAATAGAAAATGGTTAAAATATTATTTTGATTTCATATTTTTTAAGTGTAGTTGTTTTTGATAGCTTATGGCAAATCTGTGTGCTTCATTTCTTGCTCTTTGCAGTAATTTTAAAGCTTCGTTATTGGATTTTAATATAATAGGCGTCTTTTTATAGGGGATATATATTTTTTCGAGTTTCTTGGCAATCGCGATGTGAGGAATTTTTAAATTAAAATTTGCTAAAACTTTATTCGCTATGGAAAGCTGTCCTTTTCCTCCGTCAATTATTATCAAGTCAGGTATTTTACTGAATGATTTATCTTTTTTATGTTTGTTTTTGTCATATACCAAAACAGCTGTCTGTTCATGTTTCTTTTTGCATTCTTGGTTATGTTTTTCCAGTTCTTTTGGAATTTTTTTTATTTCTTCAAAACCTAAAACCATATAATAATCTTTTATTTTTTCATTGCAGATAAGGTAGATCCTTTTATTTTTGGCTTTCTCTATTGCTTTATATAATAATTTGTGTCCAAGTTTTTTTCCTCTTTCATTTTCTGATATCCAAAGGTTCGTAAGCTCTGTTACTTTGTTGGAACGTTCTTTTACCGCTATAAAACCGATTGTTTTTTTGTTTTTTTCAAGAATGAAAAATCCTTTATCCGTTTTGTTAAGATTGATATTGTTGTTTTTTTCTATAAATTCTTTATCTTTTTTTCTGGCTTTTTTGAATATATAATTTTTATGATGAATTTTTCTGCTGATTTTATTAAATCTTCTTGTTAGGATTTCTTCCATTGATTTATAGTCATCGGGTTTATTTTTAACGGTCCGAATTTTAAATTTTCTATACATCGATTTATCAGGTGCTCCGTTTGTAAAAACAATCATAGAACCTACGGTTTCAGTACCGCTTAAATGTGATATGTCGTAACATTCAATTCTTTTTAGAGGTTTATTCAGTTTTAACAGTTTTTGCAGTGTTAAAGCTGCCTGTTTTGTGTGATCATTTTCCAGCTGCCAGCTTGGTTTATTTCTATCCGCGAAAATTCTTGCGTTGTTTAAACTCATTTTAAGAAGTTTATCTTTTCTTCCAATTTTTGGAATTATTAATTTTATATTTTTATTTGATTTTGCTTTTATAAATTTTTGAATTTTATTTTTGTTATCAATTTCATGAGGAATTAATATTTCTATTGGAATGTCTGTAGCTATTTCGTAGTATTGCTTTAAAAATGCCTGAAGGACCTCTTTTTTTTCTGATTTTTCTTCAATATCTTTTGCGCTTAAAATAAAATTTTCCTGACCTATGAGTTTTCCATCACGAATCTGAAATAAATTAAAATATGCCTTATCCTGAGTGACGCAGTAATTTATAATATCTTTATCTTTAAGTGTTGGATCTGATATTTTTTGTTTTTCAAGAATATCTTTGATTTTTTGAATTTTGTCGCGTGTTTTTGCGGCTTTTTCAAAATTTTTATTTTCTGCAAATATTTTCATTTGGTTTTCAAGATCTTTTATTATTTCATCTGCATTTCCTTTAAGGAAATTTTCAACATTTTTTATTATTTTTTTATATTCTTCGGGAGTGCGTTTACCAATGCACGGCGCAACACATCTATTAATATAATAATCAATGCAGGGGTATTTTATTACTTTTCTTTCAACTTTAACTTTATGATCTCCGAGATATTTAATATCGAGTCCGCAATGTCTGAACGGAAATAACTTTTTAAGGACTTTAAAGGTTTCTCTTACTTTGTATGCGGAAGTTTTTGGACCTATATATTTTGCATTGTCTTTTTCCATTTTTCTGACTATTTGAATTGTTGGAAAATCTTCATCCGTAATTTTTATATAAACGTAATTTTTATCGTCTTTCATTAATATATTGTATTTGGGTTTTAATTGTTTAATTAAATTTGTTTCGAGGATCATTGCTTCAAGTTCGCTATCAACAGCTGTGTATCGTACGTTATCGGTTTTTTCCAATAGTTTTTGAGTTTTAATAGGATGTTTTTGATTTTTTTGAAAATAATATGAAAGACGTTTTTTTAGATCTTTTGCTTTGCCGATATATATGACAACGTCGTTCTTATCTAGCATCCTATATACTCCCGGCACGTGCGGAGAGCTTTTTAACAATTCCTTTATTTCTTTTTTATCAAGCATGTTATTGTAATATTGTGACCTATTGTTTGTAGTATAATAAAAAAATGCAAGAAATAGAAACCAAGTTATGGGCAAAAACAAAACGTTATGTTCGTTTCTTACAGGCAGTTCCTTTTCTTAAAATGGTGGCTGTTTGTAATAATCTTGCCTTTGGTAAGGTTAACAAAAAAAGTGACATAGACCTTTTTATTGTTGCAAAAAAGAACAGACTTTTTATTGTAAGAAGTTTTGTAACTTTATTTTTGCAAATTCTCGGTGTCAGAAGACATCACAAAAATATAAAAGCGAGATTTTGTCTTAGTTTTTTTATTGATGAAGAAAATCTGGATTTATCCAAGATCGCCATTAAAAATGATATTTACCTTGCTTATTGGATAAAAACCATGATTCCTATAATAGAAAGAAATGTTTTTAAAAATTTTCTGGAAAAAAATAAATGGGCTGAGTATTATTTTGAAGATAAAAAGGAATTTTGGAATAATGAATATAAAATTTTAAAAAAGTCCAAATTTTTAAATTTTTCACGAAAGATTTTTGAGATTATTTTAAACAGGAAATTTGGTGATTTTATAGAAAAAAGCTTAAAAAAATGGCAAATTAAAAGAGCAAAAAAGAAGATAATTTACGCGGGAGATAAATCCAGTATTATAGTTTCCGATCATATTTTGAAATTTCATAATATTGATCGTCGTAGAGAATACCGAAGATTATGGTATAGAAAACATGGAAAAGATTTGATTACTGATGAGAGATTTTCCCGGCTTTTTCCTTGATTTTTATACTTATTGCGGTTCCTTCAAATCCATATTTCTTACGGATTTCATTTTCAATAAATCTGGGGTAGGTAAAGTGAAGATTTTTAGCATTTTTAAAAAATAACAGAAATTTAGGAGGATCCGTATCCACCTGGCTTCCGTACATAAATTTGGGTTTTTTTATTTTTGAACTGGCAGGAAGGTGTTTTTGTGTTATTTTTTGCAAAAAGTCGTTAAGTTCCGAGGTTTGTATTCTTTTTTTTCTTTCATTTATAATTTTTTCAGCAATTTTAAAAATCTGGAAAATATTTTTTTTATTTTTTGCTGAAACAAATACTACCGGTGCCCATGATAAAAAAGAAAATTTTCTCATTAATGACGAAATAATGTTATTTCTCATTTTTTCTTTTTCTTTGAACAGATCAATTTTGTTTACGACGATAATTAAGCCTTTTTCAGTTTCAAGTACCTGTTGCGCTATATGCGTATCCTGTTTTGTTATTCCCTCTCCGGCATCTATCAGAAGTACGACAATGTCTGATCTTTCCAACGAATTAAGAGCTCTTAACGTGCTGAATTTTTCTATTCCTCTGCTTCTTTTTCCACGTTTTCTTAATCCCGCTGTGTCTATTAAATTGAATTTTTCATTATCATAAGAAATTTCTGTGTCCGTTACATCTCTGGTTGTTCCGGGAGTTTCCGAAACAATTACTTTTTCCGATCCAATAAACGCATTGACAAGCGATGATTTTCCGGCATTAGGTTTACCCAAAATACAAATATTTATTAAATTTTCAGGAATCTCTTTTTTTCTTTTATTTATTTTCAGTTCATCAAATTTTTTAATTATTTCTTTTTTAACTTTATCTATTCCGGTTTTATGAATTGCGGAAACGGGAATAGGTTTTTCAAATCCCAATTCATAAATATTGAAAATATTTTTTTCTATTTCAGGATTATCTGATTTATTTCCCACAAGGATTATATTTTTTTTTGATTTTCTTAAGATATTAGCAGCTGTAAAATCGTCAACTGTAAGATTTTTACTAATATCAACCACAAAGAGAATTATATCAGCTTCATTTATAGCCGTTTTTGCCTGCGCCTGAATATCGGATTCAATATCTTTCTTTTTTCCATAAAATATTCCTCCTGTATCTACAAGAATAACTTCGTATCCATTCATTTCTGTCTTTTGTGAAACTCTGTCGCGTGTGGTTCCGGCTTCTTCAGCAATTACGGCATGACGTTTTCCAATAATACTGTTAAATAGCGTAGATTTTCCGACATTTGGTTTTCCAACTATTGCCACCGTCGGCGACGGATCCATTTTTAAGATTTTAAAAAGTAATTATGATTATATAGGATCAATTCAAATGAGCAAGATTTTATGGTATAATTAAAAGGTATTTAGGTATAAATAATGAAATTATCAAGACTTTTAATAACAAGCCTTTACGCAATTTTTTTGATAACTTTTTTGGGCGGAACGGTTTTTGCGCAAGGAACTGTTTTACCGGAAACAAAGTATAAAGAAGTTTCGGAATGCGAGCTTATTATGAATTATGTTAATACACATATTAAGGGATCGGAAGTCGAAATAGAATTTATTGAAGGTGCTGAAGAGTTTGTGGGACCTACTCAGCCTTCGGAAGATACCGGATGTGCAGGATATGGTTTATCAATAAAAGAATTAATTGCAAGAAGAGAATGTATAGATAATGTTCCTGGAATGGAAGGTGCTGTTGTCACCGGTAACGACATTCTTGGATGCGCTATTATGACCGGTGATATAAAAATTTGGATGATACCTTTTTATATCAGGTTTTTCCTTGAATTTATTATTGGGATAGCAGGGCTTGTGGCAGTGGGCGGTATAATTTATGGAGGATATCTATACCTTTTTGCGGGACTTACTGAAGATAAAGATAAAGGTAAAAACGCTATAAAAAACGGTATAATAGGTTTAATACTAACGTTGACCGCCTGGGGTATTGTAAATGTAGTAATTGCTCTTGTTACAGGTTAATTTTTTGCCAATGTTCCCATTTTTCTTGTAAATAATTCATAAATTTCTTTTTAAACTCCTTTTCGTCGAATTCTTTAATATAATTTTTTATTTTTTCCGGATTAAATTTTTTCTTTTCTTTTTGGTATCTTTCTATGGCGCCTTTTAAATAAGCCGGAGTCTGTTTTTCGAAAAAGATTCCTGTTTCGCCGTCAATTACAGTGTCAAGAGCTCCACCTTTTTTCAAAGCTACGACAGGACGTCCCGACGCCATCGCTTCAAGTGGAATTATTCCAAAGTCCTCCACTTGTGGAAATATTACCGCTTCGCATTCACTGTATAGCTTTCTTAATTTTTTATCGGGTACAAATCCTAAAAATTCTATGTTTTCTTTTGCAAGTTTTTTTAATTCTTCTTCTGCAATTCCTGAACCAGCAATTTTTAAAGGCAGACCAATTTTATTGAATGTTTCTATTATCAAATCAAATTTTTTAAACGGGACAAGTCTGCCGACTGCCAGAAAATATCCTTTTGTTTTATCGGATATTTTATATTTTGAAGAATTTAACATCGGATGAATAATTGTGGATTGTCTGTTGTAATATTTTGCAATTCTTCGTTTAGTGGTATTTGAGTTGGCAATAAAATAGTCAACTCTATCCGCTGAAACTCTGTCCCACATTCTTAATTTATGCATTCTTTTTTTTCCCAACCTTTTAAATAAGGGATTCATTTTATATTCTCTGATATACGCGTGCCAGTTATCCCACGCATAACGCATTGGGGTATGACAATAGCAAATGTGCAGTGTCTCAGGTTTGGTTATAATTCCTTTTGCGCACGCGTGAGAGCTTGAAATTACTATGTCAAAGCTACTTAAATCAAATAGTTCATAAGCATAAGGCATAAGACTAAGATAAACCTGATGTTTTTTTTTGGAAAAAGGAAAATGCTGTATGAAAGAAGTTGTGACAGCGGCTTTTTCAAACCCTTTTACTGCTTTTGCATCAAATATCGATGTAAAAATTGGAGCTTCGGGAAACATTTTATGTAGAACAAGGTTAACTTTCTCCGCTCCTCCGGGGTTTGTCATCCAGTCGAAAACTAGTGCAACTTTTGCTTTTGTAAAACTCATCTAAAATTATAATGCTAATTCTATAGTATTTGTTTTTTCTTATTTCTTCAACCGGTTAACGGTCAATTTTAAATGTTTCACCTTCAGTGTATTGATCAAGAGGACTTTTCCCTTTTTTGGAAGGTTTTGTTTTTTCTTTTGAAGGTTTTTCTTTTTTAACTTTTGGTTTTTTGAATTTTTTACCTTCTTTTTTTAACTGTTCCTTTATCATTTTAGTTACTTTTTTTTGTATTTCTTTTTCTTCAAGATGTTTGTGTAATATATTTTTCTGTTTTTCGGAAAGCTCGTCTTCTGTTTTAAGTACTGTTCCCAGTACTTTTTTATAGGGGTTTTTCGGATCGATTTTATCTTCCGCCTTAGCTTTAAATAGTTTTACTACATTGTTGTCGGGATCTCTCTCAAGTAATCTGTTGCAGACATGCAATACGTCAACATATCTTTTATCTTTAAACCACATTCCCAATAGCTCTATTACCACATCTTCGTCTTTTTTTGCCATTGTTGATTTTGTTTTTTCTGAAATATCGGTAGCCAAAATCAAATGTCCAGCTTTTCTGCTGAGAAGATATTTCAAATATATAAATCCTGATATAACAAAGATCAAAACAGGAATCAGTACATTAAACTGAAGTAAAAAGTTATATGTGGCATGCATAAATACAGCAATAATCAACCCTTTTAGTACCATTTTTTGTTGGAACGCACGACTTAAAGGTATATTAAAGATTTTTGAAATTACTTGTGAAACTCTACTTTTTTTGCCTGTTAATTTTGCCTGTTTTCTTATATCGATTGAGAATTTTCCTATTCCGTAATAATAACCAAATACACCTGAAAATATCATGTGAGCACATGTGGTAAATATTGAACGAAATATATACATCCCGGTTAATTCTCCAAGACTGATTACCGGCCAAAATTCATAAAGATAGTAAATATTTTCCGTAAATGAGAATCCCAGAGCTGCGGCAATACTGTATCTTAAGGCGTCGCCAATTCTTTTAATGAGAAGTGTTTTTTTGTCTACGACGGTAATTACATATACTTTTATTATTTCTTCCATAGCTCCAAACAATACAAACATTGCTATGTACATTCGGCTTTGTGTCTGAATGGTTTCTTCAATAAAAGCCGCAAGGTTGAATTCGGGAAAAATATCCCATACATACTGAAGGCCGAGTAATGCAGGTGCGGTTAAACATCCCAATCCAAAGACCAAAGCAACTACTTTTTTACTCCTATTGTTTTTGCTAAAAAGAATATAGAGCCATATCGCAACGGGGATTGCTGCGAAGAATGTTGAGATTCCTAGGAGGACAAATGGATTATCAAACATTGGCTCATTGTTTTGTTTTTATTTTTGTTTATTTTCTTGTTCTTCGAATTTATATGTACCTTCCTCAGATTGAGGTTGTCCTGATGTTGGAGGTGATGCCTGTGGTGTTTGTTGTTTAGGTTGAGTTTGTTGTATTGGCTGTTTCGGTTCTGAAGGTTCCGGAGATTGTGTAGGTTGTGCCGGTTGCTCTTGTGTGGGCTGAGCAGGGGGAGATGTTTGTG
>WJKQ01000011.1 GCA_014728975.1 Candidatus Peregrinibacteria bacterium
ACGCAGGAATCTACAAACCAGTCGAGGCTCTGAAAATGACAGAACAAGAGTGGGAAAAAACCATTGAGATAAACCTCAAAGGATATTTTTTATGCGCAAAAATTGCTGCAAAAGAGATGGCCAAAAAAAAATGGGGACGAATAATCAACATAGCTTCCATAGCCTCCGGACAGGTCGGAATAGGATTCCTGAATTCCGCACATTACACAGCTTCAAAAGGAGGTATAATTGCGATGACCGAAACACTTGCCGGAGAATGGGCCTCCAAAGGAATACTTGTAAACGCGATAGGCCCCGGAATGATCGACACTCCCATGATAGATGAATCCGGAATGAATGAGGAACAGATTGAAGCCACTTTATCACGCATCCCCCTTCACAGAATGGGGAAACCTGAAGAAATATCTGCTGCAGTTGTCTTCTTTGCCTCGGAAGAGGCAAGCTATGTGAACGGCGCTACCCTTTTTGTAGACGGAGGCTGGCTTGCGGTATAAAATAAAAATATGAAAAGAGGGTACGAAAAAGTTCAGCTAACCCTATACTACCTACTTAAAAGCTTAATTGCTCTTGGACTGATCCTTTCACTTATCAGGCAGGAATGGATAAATGCGGTTCTTATCGCACTCATTCTAATTCTCACATACCTTCCATCTATAATAAAATGGAAATATCGACTATATCTTCCTTTGGAATTTGATCTTTTCATAATAATTTTTATATTTCTGTCCCTATTTTTGGGAGAAATTCACACTTATTATTATAGATTCTGGTGGTGGGATATATTTTTGCACGCAGAATCCGGATTTCTATTGGGAATTTTTGGATATATCCTTGTTTACGTATTAAACGAACAAAAAAATATTAACATCACCATGAAACCGGGATTCCTGTCACTTTTTGCATTTACCTTCGCCATGGCAACAGGAACTTTATGGGAGATTTTTGAATTTATAATGGACAATATCTTTGGATTTAATATGCAGAAAAGCGGCCTTATGGACACAATGGGAGACCTGATACTCAACGCATCAGGAGCATTACTAATTTCAGTTATAGGATATTTGTGGATGAAAAAGAAAATAAAATTCTTTGTATTTGACACCTCAATCCACAAATTCGTCCAGAAAAACCAACACCTATTCAAATAAATTAATCGCTTTTATAAGCTACACCATACTGATATTTATCATCA
This sequence comes from Candidatus Peregrinibacteria bacterium, assembly GCA_014728975.1. Classification (GTDB taxonomy): domain Bacteria; phylum Patescibacteriota; class Gracilibacteria; order UBA1369; family LOWO2-01-FULL-3; genus WJKQ01. Next base: position 1,193 of record WJKQ01000011.1, read on the forward strand.
ATAATATCATTTTCTCTCCATTCCTTAACCCAGTCTTTCACATTAAATATTTTATAACCGCCTTTTTTCAGAGAACAAATTATACGTTTCAATCCACAGTTAATAAGCATCTTTTTACAAATAAAACAGGGAAAAGCGTCTATAGCCTCTCCATTTTCCCCCTGAACCTTTCCGTAAATATACATATCTCCTCCAAGAAGACCGGTTCCAGACCTTGCCGCGTTAATAATCGCATTCTGTTCAGCATGAACGGATCGACACATCTCGTATCTGTGTCCTGAGGGTATACCGAGCTTTTTTCTCAAACAAAAACCATGCTCAAGGGAACTCTTTGTCCCACGGGGAGCTCCACAATATCCTGTTGCAACGACCTGGTCATTACGAATAATCACAGCTCCAATTTCAACTTTTGTACATGTGCTTCTTCGACAAACACTCTTGGCAAGATCAAGATAGTATTCATCTTTTGTAGGCCTTAAATATTTATTTGAGGTATCATTTTTTTCCCTGATTTTATTGTAATATTCCATAAACTTCTTGTTTAATTCTTCAAGAGTCCCTTCATTTTTTATCACAATATCCGCCTTCTGCATACACTTGCCCACCTGTTGACCGTCCTGCGGCTCTCCCTGCCCCCATTCTCTTTCGAGTTTCTTGACAATTTCTTCTTCTTCAATAGAATCGCTTTCCCTCCCCCGATCCAGGATACGTTTCACGAGAAGATTTTTTCTGGCATCAATTCCTACAATATAAACATTTTCATTCTTTCTAAGTTCCCCAATCTCGGAAGGATTTCTTATTCCGTCTACAACCCAATTGTTTTTATCTGATCGTACAATTTTAAAAAGAGCCCGCTTCCCGAGAACCCCGCTCCCCTCCTCCGCACGCATATTGTTTCCCACTTCCATAAGCTTCTCGCGTTTCTCTTCAACTCCCCGATTACGCGCCTCCTCACGAACCATCGAAGAGAGAGTAATATAAGAAAAACCTTCTTTCTCAAGAATTTTTACGACTTCTCCTTTTCCACACCCCATTGCCCCTGTAAGTCCGATGATCACTTTGCTCATGAAGCAATTCTAAAAAATTTATAAAAAAATAGCAAAATGAAGTTCAGGTTTTTCAGCAAAGATCCATCAAAACTCTTTCTATATATCCCTCCAGACATCTTCCTGCTATTCCCAGGCTTTCAATATAACCTTCGCGGTTATAACAATATCCGAGAACATTTTCCATATAACCTTCCTCTCTCCGAACACCGTCTACAGTTTCTATATATCCTTCCTGGCCATGTTCACCAATCCCCAAAGCTTCGGTATAGGTAGGATATTCTTTAAAAAATCCTACAAACATACCCCCAAACATACTCAAGAAATCATCTTCATCACGTGTATAAGAATTAGTCCGTTCTATATATCCCTCCGCCCCCCTCGCAGAAGCTCCGGTAC
>WJKQ01000012.1 GCA_014728975.1 Candidatus Peregrinibacteria bacterium
AGTCGCGTGATTTAATGGATGAACTGAAAATCTTTGATACGCAAGATAGAGATAAATTGTCAATATCAAAGAAATTGGGATCCAGATATACAAATCAACTTATCAAACCCGAAAACAACCTGGCTTTCAAGGCTTTGAAACTAATAAAAGCAACTTACAATATTAAAAAAATCGTCAAAATCGTTATTAATAAACAAATTCCACCATCGTCCGGACTTGGAGGGGCTTCCTCGGACGCCGCGGCGGTTTTAAAAGGATTAAATGAACTTTGGAAAATAAAACTTTCTCAAAAACAGTTGATGAAGCTTGCTGAAAAACTAGGTAAAGACGTTCCGTTCTTTATTATAGGCGGCACGGCTTTGGGAACTCATTTTGGAGAAAAAATAAAACCGCTTAAGCCGATTAAATCAGTAAAATTTAAAATTCTCCCGACTGAAAAATGGCCAAAATTACCAGAAAAGATCGACCCAAAAAACAAAACCGAAAAAATGTACGGACTGCTGGATCTTTCAAACTGCGGACAAAATCAGAAAAAAACAAAAACACTTTTACAGGCTGTGAGAACACAAAATAAAAGCGGGATTATAAATAATATTCACAACGACTTTGAAACACTGATTTCTGCGCCCGATAACGCTCATCTCTCAGGCTCGGGTCCCGCAGTTTTTACGGCATATTAAGAAATCTTTATCAAAACTCCAAACGCCCCGCGAGAGCTCTGCTCAAGGTGACTTCATCCGCGTATTCAAGGTCTCCCCCCACTGGCAGACCGCGGGCAATCCTGGTGATTTTAACTTTGCTGTCTTTTAAATGTTTTTGAATATAGAGCGACGTCGCTTCGCCTTCCAGGCTAGGATTTGTGGCTAAAATGACTTCATCAAGCCCCCCTTTTTCTATCCTCCTGAAAAGATCAATAAGTTTCAGCTGATCAGGACCAATTCTGTCTATAGGCGAAAGAGCTCCATGAAGTACGTGATAAACTCCGTCAAAATCGCCGGTTTTCTCTAAAGCAACGACATCCAGGACATCTTCCACAACACAAATCACACTTTTATCTCTGCCGGGGTCACTGCAAATCGGACAAGGATTTTCCTCAGAAATATTCCAGCAGGTTTCACAAAAAACCACATTTTCCTTAAGGTTTAAGACGGCCCTGCCCAGAGGCTCCAGCCTGCTTCCGGGAGACCTCAGCAAATATATGGCAAGTCTTTGTGCTGATTTTGGGCCGATACCCGGAAGTTTTGCGAACTCTTCAATCAGATCGCGCACTGATTTTGGCAAAAATTTTGACATAACACTCTAATTTTAGGAGTGGGGACTTTACAAAACAAGAAATATATGCAAAATTCCTTGACACAGGGCATAAAAACGTGTAAAACTTACGGCCTTTTACATTATTGGCTTAATTATAACTAAATATTATACTATGGACAGTAAAATAAATGGGGGGAAGCTGGAATTACCGGATAGCGAATTACTCGACATAAATAATACAGCAGATCCGGATTCGGAGACATTGGGAGAAGAAGGCGATATTATAGAAAATACTTCCTCAAGAGCATCAGGAATTATAAGTGCAGATGACAGAAAGGGATCACCGGATGGATTTTTTACTTCTGTTCCCCAGCCTGAAGTCACCCCAAGATTTGTTTCAAGAATTGCGGAAAAAATGATGCGGACAATACAAAGCTTATTGGAAAAAAACGATATTCCCATGCAGAAAAGACGCAGTATCAAAGAAATTATGGAAAATCTAAGAGAAATAGAGCAGATAAATGAACCCGCTTATCCAAAAGCTAATCCAAAAGTTCTTAATCCTGGCCTGGAGCCTATAAAATTATTGGCCATTCAGGCTATTCAGGTAATTAAAAATTTAAACAGGGGAAGAAAAAATCCGATATATGTGGATGATTATTTTAAGAGAACTTTTGACGAATGGCTTGGAGGTATAATAGAAGAATTAGAAAAAGAAGATCGGGATACGAAGGTAGTTTATCTCGCCCAGCAGTTAATATTTGGAGATATCAATCCCGAAGAGCTTTCCGATGAAATTTTATCGGCAATCCTGGAAGAAATTGAAAGGGAAGAAGGTGAAGACGTATCCGATTTTTTGGAACTTTTCCAAAAGACAGATCACGAATTGAATGAAGTGAGTAATCACGATATGATTCCTCGTGCTGCAGTTGTACTTGAGATAAGAGAAAACACACGCCCAAAAAGAGTATTCAGCGAATAAAAAATAATATTTAAATAATATGGCCGAATCACTCAGAAGTCACCTTAGTATTGTTCCCGATCCCGAAGAAGAAGTAGATCCGGATAATGAAGTAGATCCGGATAAAGAGGATCGGAAAAAAAATAAAAATGTACGCTCTATAAGTAAGATGAGAGAGATTATAGAAGACGCTGCGAGAAGAAGTTTGAGGAAAGCTAAAATAAAAGGCGGAAACAGAATAGAAATATAATTAAACCTGTACTTTTGGATTATCAATTAATTCAGGATGAAAAGTTGTAGCAAAATAATTATTTCCCAAAACCGCTACAAGTTCTCCATTATATTTTGCCAATACAATTTACTTTTATAAATAGGTCCTCGGCCTTCTTATTCCTTCACTTTCTGTTTTTGATTTCGCTAATTCAACACTCCGGGCCAAAGCTCTCTCTGCATCTTTTTTATCTTCGATTATCTGAAATTCCATTCTGGAGCCGTTTAACAGAGAAGCCAGATAAACAATATCAAGATTTGACATTCTTATACAGCCTCCTGACGCTTTACCTCCAAGATGATTTTCCCGGTTTGTTCCATGAAAATACCTGCCGGCACTCTCTATAAGCTCCCCTCTGCGCTGAATGGGTATAAGCCCCGTTGTCATGGAGGCATAAACCGGTTTATTGTCAAATTCCTCGATTTTTCCCAGAAATTCCGTCACTCTGTGACCTTCATATTTTTCCACGTAAGTTCCCTGATGCGATCCAAAATAATTTAGTGCTTTAAAACCGGTTCCGCTTGCCACATATCTACCGGAAGGGGTTTCTGTTTTTGGATTGGGTCTGCCGGTAGAAACTCTGAAACCTATAATCCGGTCATTTTCTCTGTCAATCACATACAAATTTTGAAAATTAAGCCCGCCGCCCCCTCTTTTGGGTAAAATAGCAAAATACCTTTGATTATTGTAACCGTAACTTCCGGCAATAGCTTTAACGGTTTCTTTTATTTTTTCATCTTTTACTTCATAAGCGGTCGGACGGCTTCTTTTCATCATTTCGGCGGATCTCGGTGGCTCTTCCGGATTATAATTATGTAAAAATCTCATATACGAATTCATTGAATCAATATAATCTTTCGGGAGAGGTCTTTTGGGATAATTCTGAAGTTTTTCCAGCCGTTTGGTAAGTCGCGGAGTAATTTTGGGAGCATTTTCGTTATTGAACCATTCTCTTCTGAAACACACAAAGCCCTCCTCCCCCTCATTTTCACCTTCAACCACTTTCACTTTTAACCAGATTTCGTTTCCCTTTTGTTGAATTCCCTCGATCTTTACGACAGTTCCAAAATATAATGATGTTTTTTTTCTGCCTCTTGGGGAGGATCTTAATTTTATTGCTATATCATAAACCGTAAGAAGATCGGAACCTTTTGTGAAACATTCATCAATCTTTGATTCTTCCAGTAGTTTTTCAAATTTTTCTTTCTTTTCCAGCTGAATTTCTTTAACTGAAGTATCAAGATCCAGCGGAGGCGGACTATAATCTTCAAGCTGATAATCCTCTTTCATTTCAAAAATAAGACTACTTAGCTTATCATAATCTCTAAAGACACTTTTCCACCGATCGGGCATTGAAAACATTCGTGCACCATAAGAAAATACTCCAGATCCTCTTGCGAGCTCTTCGTTCGTAAATGCAAAACTTAGGCTCTTTCCTGTTTTATCTCTGTACCATGTCTGTATCTGCTCAAATAAACTTCCATTTACAAAAGCAATTTTATTACTCCGGATTTTTTCAACCTCCAGAGCCGCGCTTCCATTATACTTTATATGCCCTTCTAAAATTAATTTTTCAGCGACTCTTACAAAAGTGTCTATGATATGGTCTAACAATAATTTACGTTTGCCGGGTTCACTTAAAAGAGCATCCACTTCCCGAAATTTAACATCCGACCTAACACCGGCCTCTTTTGCGAGATTAATAGCCCAGTTTTGGAAAACTGCTCGATATATGGCACCCGTCGAACGATTATAGCTCGTTGTAAGCATCATCATAAGATTCTGATTCAAAAGATTAATTTCATCCTCTCCACTGGCTTTCATAAAATTTTCAAAAGAATTTAAAGTCTCCATAAGTCTTTGTCCGGCAACTATCGCGGAAACTCTTAGATTATTTTTGATCATGGATCTGAAATTTTGAAATGTTTCAGGGACCTTGATACCGTTCTCCAGAAAAATTTTTTTACATTTCTTCAAATCTCTTTTTAAAGGCCTGATTTGAAAAGGACCTATAGACCTCACAAGATATTGAGCGGGATAAAGCTGACGATAAATAGGGTCTTCCTCAATATAGGAAAGTTCGTTTTTAATGTAGGCCCTTGTACCGCCTCTCGATTGCTCATTGATCCAGATGTTATAAAGAATATTTCTGACCAAAGCCTGTTTTAGATTATTTCCCGGATAAACATTGTCAATTTCGTCTCTTACGACAGGCGGTAATATAATTGTTAAATAAGACGATTTATCTTTAAGATCTATGCCGAAAAATTTGGCGGCCTTGATTGCCTCAAGATCTTTCTTTGACTTTCTGACTTTTAAAACTAAAAACGGATCTTTGGATGCTTTTTGGAACTTCTGTTTTTCCGAGATGTTTTTAATGCATTTCTGAAGATCACTTCTTCTTAACACCATACGGTCACCGGCCTTGAAATCAGTAAATTTCTTATTTGTTCCCATCCCTTTCAGAGTCAGATCGATATCCTGACTGCACTTGTCAAGAGCCTTCAAAAGATAATTCCTTTCCAAAGATTCCAGCATCGCATAATTTATATCAATATTTATTTCTTTTGCCTCGGTGTTAAAACAATCGCGAATAAAAGCATAAGGCGAATCGCCGGATTCAATTATTTTTACATAATCCATTCCGCTAAAAGATTCCAGCTGTTTTTCCCGCACATACTTAACGATTTCAAAAATTCTGTCCCAGGTCAGATAAATATATTCTCCAGCCTCAAACTTCGGAGGCTCACTGCTTAAATCTATATTTGGACAACTGGCGTCAATTGCACGTAAAACAAAATTTTTCTCTTCGTTCGTTAATTCATAACTCCCCTCAAAGTAATTGGCAAAAAAATCTTCCACCATTCTCCATGGGGACTGACCCTGTTTTATTACAATAAAGAAATCCTCAAGACTTCCTCTGTTAAATTTTTCAATATTTTTTTCAACAATATTTTTCCGGACCCGGGAGACGCCGCCTTCGGCTTCTATTTTTGACCTTACTTCTTCCATATCAAATACCGGAATAAGATCATTTTCAGTTACCCTGCTCAAATCGACTCCGCTGTCCAGTAAAGCGGCAAAATAATAAGCAAATCCACTTTCGGACAATCCCAGCTTATCCATTAACTGCCTGCCGGCCGCGCCGCGTCCTTTCTCTATCTGCACAAAATCCACTATTTTGTATTTTCCTTTTTCGCTTTTGGAAACATTTTTTAAGGTAAAATATTCCATTAAAATATTTCTCCTTTTTGTGGCGTAATAAGCCAGTCCCATCACTCTTTCTTCTCCTTTATAGAAATCCGAAATCATTACATCCTGCCACTGAACCGTGTCGCCCCAGGAAACGCTGACATTTTTTAGATGCACGTTTTTAAAGACTCTACCGTCTTGCTTGCGAATAATTGCGCGACCTCCTTCTCCGACTTCGACTCTATCGCCATTTCTTCTCTTGACATTTACCTTCAGATATTTTTGCAGACCATAAGCAATATGTGCTTTTTTTCTTAAAAAGTACCTCAAACTTGTCCGCATCCTCACGGTTTCACTTTGAACAGGACCTCTTCCCAGGCAGACCATCACATGCGAATTCATGCTTTTGTTTTTCTCGGACCTGTTTTTATTTGCGGCCAATATCTTTTTTGTGTACCGCGTATTTCTTTGGAAAGCGGTAATAAGCGAAGGATAATTTCCCTTATCTGCATTTTTAAAGAATTGTCCAAGTTTATCGTAATATTTTCTCCTGTTTGAAATGCCTGTTTTACCGTTTTTCTTTTGAACGAGTGTGTCCATGACGCTTGCTTTGACTTCGATACCATTATTCCTTAGGCCTCTCTCCTTAAGATCCCAGGCGTCCAATATTTTTCCGTAATAAATCAGGCCGGCTTTTGAAATGGCGTCTTTACCGTATTCCTGAGCCAAAAGACTAACAGCATATCCGGAACAGAGATCAAGATCCCTAAACTGATCCTCAATTATTTTTGGAGCATTACCTGTTTTTCTTACGGCTTCCAGAATTGAAAAATTTTTTTTTGTTCCGACCTCACTTATTTCAGGAGGAATTATAGGAGAAAAAAAGACTCCCGGTTCTATCTTCCGCATTTTCGGCCCTTCAATTATTTTCGTCTGTATTTCCTCCTCTTTTCGTAATTTTTCTTTTGCGGTTTCAATAATCTTGTTTTTCCTCAAAGATTTTGCGTTAAATTCAAAAATAACATTCCCAAGGCGATCAATAAACTGAATATCAAATCCCTCTGTAAGTTTTACTTTTTCAAATTTCTTTTTATCCGTTAATGAAAGCAGATAATTTAAGATACTTTCTCCGGATTCCACATCCACGTCACTCATGCTTCCGGCAATAATAATGGCATGTCTGTAAGCTCTAGACCAGATATCACGGCCGGTAAAACCCTTTTGTTTGTAGTGCCTGGTTAAAAGCGCGTAAATATTCCAGACGACTGGATCAAAATAACCGGATCTTTTTGTTTCAAGATTATATCTGTAATCAAGAACTATATTCTCATTTCCTGCTGTTTCATCGATTTCCTCAAAAACTTGAGAAGAATAGGACTCTGCTTTTCTTTGATATACGGTTCTTTCTTCCATAAAAAAGACACAATATTATCCAAGTATTATAGCACGAAAAACCGTTTAGGGACAGAGTAAACGTTTGTTTATAAGAAACTGGAAACTATTTTTTTCCCATCAACAAACTGGACAATCCGGCGGTTAATGGAATCGTTAACAAAAGTCCCATGGAGCCTACCAGCGATCTTGCGATCTCCTCGGCTATAAATCCATAGTTTAAAAGCTCAATTACGCTTGTCTTTAAGAGGTAATAAAGGATAATTGAAACAAGAGAAGCACCGATATACGCAAAAATCAACGTATTCAGCATGCTCCCCATGATATCCCTGCCGATATTCATTCCGGATTTAAATAATCTTTTTCTGGAAATATTAGTTTTGTGCTCTTTGATTTCACTCAATCCGGAAGAAATTGATATTGCCGTATCCATCACGGCTCCAAGCGCGCCAAGAATAATTCCGCTGAAAAGCAGACCCCTGAAATTAAAATCGGGATAGTTAATTGCCAGAATCCTGCTGTCCTCGGTCCCGAGACCTGTCAGATTTGAAAAATATCCGATCAGGTAGATCAACAAAACCGCCGAAATCACACCACCCAAAGTGCCCCCCATAGCGGCCCATGATTTTTTACCAACGCCGGTAATAAGAAGATGCGTAAATAAGATAATGACAGCAGTCCCTAAAACCGTAATGGGTACCGGGCTCCATCCATTTTTAATCATCGGAAGAAGTACAAAAAATATCAAAGCGACCGATCCGCCGAGGCTTAAAATCGCTTTTATACCGGCTTTTTTTCCGACTATCAGAATCAGAAACAAAAAAATCACCGACCATG
>WJKQ01000013.1 GCA_014728975.1 Candidatus Peregrinibacteria bacterium
CTTAAAGAGATTTCCAAAAACGCCTCAATAACCGCCGAAAATTTTTCCGATAAAAATATGGTTGACAAACTAATCACGGAATTCAAATTATTAAATAACAAAAAACAATATGCCCGTAAGAAAATGTTCAAATGGAAAATGGAGAATAGGATCTGGTAAATGCATCTACAAGACAAAATCCTCTGCCGAAAAAGCCTACAAAGCATACCTTGCAAAAAAACATTCCAAAAAAAAGAAAAACAAATAATTCTCAAAACATGCCATCACGTTTTTTAGCAGTTTTCGGCCTCATTTTACTGTTTATGGGTATCTGGGGAGGAATTTTGGCCGCGTTGATTATTATCGGAGGATTTCAAAACTCAACCGCACTGGCGATTATCATCCCGGCCTCTCTGATTTTAATTATTTTATCTTTCCTGCCTTACTTGAATCTCATAATGAAATCAATATTCAGATTTAAAGGAAAAAAAGAAAAAGCTATACCTTTGTCAAAACTCAAACAAAAAATCAAAAAAATCAATAACCTTGATTTACCCGTGATGATCTTCGAAGAAAAAAACAGGCTTATCGTCACCTGGAAATATGTTGAGGCAAAGTGGTGGATTCTTTTCGCAAAAAAAGGACTAAAATCGGTTTACGAACTTCATATAAAATTTAAGGAAAAAAGTAAAAAAGCCACACTTATCGATGTTATAAAGTCTGTGGAATGGGAAACAGGACCGGAAAACGTAAAATTACACGGAGGATTTTTCAGAGGAATAATATCTCAAATAAAAATCGGCAAAGCCTGGGGCATAAAAGAAAATTTTAAACCCGGCAAAATATATGATTATAAATTTGTCCCCGCAGAAATAAAGACTCCAATACTGAACGAAATATTAAAATCAGGCTGGGACGTAAGATTCGCACTATGGTAAAATTTTTTACGAATCGTAACGGACATACTCAATATCCGTATAAAAACCAGACAAAAATCTTTAAAACTTAACAAATAATCCATGAAAGCAAGAAAGTATTTTTCAGATCTGTCGGCAATTGCATTGCTTGCGATTATGCTTCTCTCAATGAGCAACATAGCATCCGCAATTCACGACACTTCTGAAACCACAGTGACTTCTGTCGTTGATTCCATAACTGTTTCAAACGAAGGTGACGGAAATATCAGCTGGATAGTCGACGGCTATTCTGAAAAAGGATACAAAGTGGTCTGGTCAAAAAATACAGGCCCAACCTATCCAACACGTTCAGGTGACAAATACAAATATTTTAGCAGCCCGGAAACCGATTCAGCTACACTCACGGCATTTGACGGAGAAGGAACATATTTCGCAAGAGTCTGCGAATATCTCGGCGGGGAATGCGGTACATATTCTAATGAAGTACAGCTCTCTCTTTCCGGTTCAACAAAAACCGAAAAAACCGTTACGGAAGATTCCGGGACTTTTGATGACGTCTCGGAAACACATGAAAATTCTGAAGCGATTGATTACCTTAAAAACGAAGGAGTGGTTGTGGGATACAGCGACGGTACATACAAACCTGAAAATAAAATCAACCGCGCGGAATTCCTTAAAATAGTCATGATAACGGCGGGACATGAAAACGGAAGTGAAGGAAAATGTTTCAACGACGTAAAAGAAGAATGGTACGCGCCTTATATCTGCAAAGCCAAAAACATGGGACTTGTAAATGGATATTCTGATGGAAATTACCGCCCTGACCGTGACATTAACTTTGCGGAAGCCAGCAAAATTGTTGTACTTGCTCTTAATCTTCCTACAAGCGATAACGACAACGAAACTTGGTATCAAAAATTTGTCACTTCATTGGAAAATAAATATGCAATTCCATCAACAATCTGGACTTTTGATGAAGATGTTACCCGGGGAGAAATGGCTGAAATTGTCTGGAGAATTGAAACTGACAATATAAGCAAACCTTCCAAAACCTATGACATTATTAAAGAACAAAAAGACACGACAATTACAAAATCCGAATCCATAAACGGCGAAGTAAATTCAATCACACTTATCAATGAAGGAAACGGCGGCATCAACTGGACGACTGACGGTTATTCAGAAAAAGGATACAAAGTTGTTTGGTCAAAAACCTCAGGCCCCACCTACCCAACACGTGAAGGGGATCAATTTCAATATAAAAGCGATCCTTCAACAGATTCCGCCACCCTCGACGCTTATGACGGAGAAGGAACATATTACGCAAGAGTCTGCGAATATCTCGGAGGAGAATGCGGAGTTTACTCAAATGAAGTCGAAGTAGCGCTCTAATTTAAACCAAAACCGAAATCATGGACCCCTGTCTCTGGGGGTCCTTTTTTTAAATTATATCTTGCTGTAAAATAATAAATATGAAAAAACCAAAAAAAATCATTAAAAAAGTAAGAAAACGGAACGGAAGAATTGAGCCGTTTAACCCGGGAAAAATATTTCTCGCCATAAAAAAAGCACTAAAAGAAACAAAAGAAAAAAAACCAAAAAAAATAGACCCACTGTCTGAAAAGCTGACCCATAAAGTAATAAAAAAACTCGAAAAAAATTTCAAAAGAAAAATACCGGGAGTCGAAGAAATTCAGGACATAGTGGAAGAAACCCTTATTAAAAATAACCTTTCCAAAACAGCCAAAGCCTTCATTCTCTACCGACAGGATCGCACAAAAAAGCGCAAAATAAAAACTTTTTTTGGAGTTAAAGACGATCTCAAACTCGGAATAAACGCAATAAAAGTCCTCCAGAAAAGATATCTGTTAAGAGATAGAAATGGCAAAATCAAAGAAACTCCATCCCAACTTTTTAAACGCGTGGCCAAAACCATTTCAAAAAAAGACAAAAAACTTGCTGATATTTTTTACAAAATGATGGTTAATCAGGAATTTCTTCCAAATTCTCCCTGTCTGATGAACGCAGGCGCAAGACTCGGACAACTTTCAGCCTGTTTTACCGTCGGAGTAGAAGATTCTCTGGACAGCATCTTTGACGCTCTCAAAATCACCGCAAAAATTCATCAAAGCGGTGGAGGAACAGGTTTTTCATTCTCTGAAATAAGACCAAAAGGAGCACTGATAAAATCGACTTCGGGCAAAGCATCAGGCCCGATTTCATTTATGAAAATCTTTGACAAGGCCACGGAAATCATGAAAGAAGGAGGATTAAGACGCGGCGCGAATATGGGAACGCTGGATATCGACCACCCGGATATAAAAGAATTTATAACAATAAAATCAAACCCCGGCGCTCTGAAAAACTTTAACCTTTCTACAGCAGTCACGGATAAATTTATGAAAGAGGCCGTTAATAATAAAAACAAAAAAATCAGCGAACTTTTTAATCTTATCATCACCTACGCCTGGCAGACAGGAGATCCCGGAATGATATTTCTTGATGAAATAAACCGCAAAAACCCCACCAGGCATATCGGTAAAATAAAAACAACCAATCCTTGCGGGGAAACCCCTCTACATCCCTGGGAAAGCTGCAATCTTGGATCTGTAAACTTAACAAAATTTATCGAAGGAAAACCAATGAAAGGAGAAATAAACTGGAACAAACTCAGAAAAACAATCCATTATGCCGTCCGTTTCCTTGATAATATGATAGATATTAACAAATTTCCCAATAATAAAATCAAAAATTCAACAAAAGCAAACCGCCGGATCGGCCTTGGAGTAATGGGTCTGGCAGAAGCTCTGATTTTACTTGGAATTCCCTACAATTCAGAAAAAGCCATAAAAACAGCTGAAAAAATCGCAAAATTCATCGAAGAGGAAAGTGTAAAAATGTCTGTAAAACTTGGAAAAACCCGCGGATCTTTCCCCAACTTCAAAGGATCTCTCTGGGACAAAAAAGGATTCAAACACATGAGAAACGCAACAACAACAGTCATCGCCCCAACCGGTACAATTTCGATAATCGCCGGCTGCTCTTCGGGAATTGAACCTCTTTTTGCGGTTTCATTCATCAGAAACGTAATGGAAAACACAAGTTTAATCGAAAGTAACCGAATTTTTGAGAAAATCGCAAAAGAAAAAGAATTTTTCTCAACAGACCTGTTAATGGAAATTGCAAAAACCGGTTCAGTTAAAAACATCAATAACATCCCCCCAAAAATAAAACGTCTCTTTATCACCTCTCTGGAAATTCCCGTAGAATGGCACGTTAAAATGCAGGCGGCCTTTCAAAAACACACCCACTCAGCGGTTTCAAAAACAATAAATTTACCAAAAGACGCCGCTATCAATGACGTCAAAAAAGCTTACCTCCTTGCGTGGAAACTTAAATGCAAAGGCATTACCGTCTACCGCTACGGATCAAAACCCGACCAGGTCCTAAAAGTCGGATCTCTACACCCCGAATCAGAATCTCCCCACGTCACAGCCGGTCCTGAATTTGCAGGCGGCTGTCCCGCGAATATCTGTTCGGAGCCTGCCGCCTAAACCTTTACCTTCCCTTTTTTACCTTTCACTCTGAGAATCAAAAATATAATCACTACGGTCAGAACAACCGCGGCTATCAGTGCAATAATATTATGCAGAATCATCGACACGAGAATAGTAACGCCGCTTAAAACCAACGCCACCACAAATGTAATCGCTCCAATTATAGTTCGGCTCAAAGAACCAAAAAACGGAACAACATCGAGAAGCACACTTATCGGACCAAATAAAGCCGATAAACCAATCCACATCATCAAAAACCCAATCAAACGGAACATCCACAATGCAAACTTATACTCACCGTGAAGCTGGGAAACAGCTTGATCTTTTGTGCCTGTAAACATCCGATATAAACTTTCTCCGGTTTCTTCGTCAACATATGTTGAAATTTTCATCCCGTCCAGTTTCCCAAGCACAGTTACTTCTTTATTATTCTCAAGAACATGATAACTGATCCTCATGTCTCCGATTTCCGGTCTGCTTAAAGAACCTCCACCGATATAAATATAATTTCCAATCAAAACCGGTCCTTCGGATTTTTCATCCAAAATGACTTCCTCTTTTTCAGAATTTGTATCCGATCCCTCTAATTCTTCTTCTGTAACTACAAAACCTGTTGAGATTTCCTCCTCTTCCTCAGCCACTGTAAATCCCTCATGTGCGTCATCCCCACTATCTTTAACAATTCCGGATTCCGGCAGTTCAACAATATCCTCATTCAAACTCAACTTCTCAAAACCGGGAAGAGAAATATTGTCCATATCGAGATCATAAACCCCAATTTTGGCAGTATTAACAGTTTCGGTAACATCCTCTATATACTTCGCGGGATTTTCATGATCCTCCGGATATCTGAAATTTCCGGTGGGAGTCGGCTCGCTGACCCATTCTTTTATATAGGTATAGGTTGTTTCGGTTTCCTCAGCACCTCCCAGTTTGGTTTCGGTTGTACTTTTCGACTGCTCTGTCCACGCATATATTTCAACTTCCCTTTTAAGAGCAAGATAATCTCCGGGCTTTAAATAAAGCCCGTCCCCGAGTTGTTCCTGGGTATTGACAATTCCGTTCACGGAGACAAGCTCCTGATCGGGTTCGGTTCCTGTAACTTCCGTTGCGCTGATAATCACAGCATCCTCTGCAAATTCAGAAACATCCACGCGCCCCTCATTCCAAAAAAGAAGAGCAAAAGAACCTATAAATAAAATCAGCCCCGCCAGAATTCCTTTTATAGAACCAATTATTCTTTTTCCATAACCAGTTCTTGTTGTTTCTTTAAATTGATGAGGCATAATAGGAAAGGTTATAAATTTCAAAAGGATTTTAGCACAACACAATGAAAAAAACTAAAGAAGCCGCGACTGCAATATTAGCCAAAAACAAAAAGGCCTATCATGATTATGAAATCCTCGATACATACGAAGCAGGCATGGCACTTAACGGTGATGAAGTGAAAGCAATAAAAAATCATCAGGCAAACCTAAAAGGATCTTTTGTAGACATAGAAAAAGATGAAGCCTATATTAACGAAATGCACGTTTCCAGATACAAATTTTCTTCCAGAATAGAATACAATCCCACCAGAAAGAGAAAATTACTCCTTCACAAAAAACAAATCCTCAAAATTGATCAGGAAATTTCCCAAAAAGGCATCACAGCCATCCCTCTGGAACTTTACTCCAAAAACGGACGCGTCAAAGCCAAAATCGGAATATGCCGCGGAAAAAAACTTCACGATAAACGCGAAACACTTAAAAAACGAGCCCAGGAAATGGAAATAAAAAAACAACTCAAGAGATTTCAGCCATAAATTTCACCAAAATCAATACTTTTTTATTAATGCCTCTTCCAATATTCTCTATTTCTTTTATAATTCTCTCCTGATTAAAACTTCCATGCACAATATTTATACAAAAATCATTGCTTCCATCCATAAATATTTCAAGGAGAACAGCTTTGACAAAGCGGTAATCGGAGTAAGCGGAGGAATAGATTCAGCTCTCTGTTTAAAACTTACGGTAGACGCGCTCGGAGCTGGACACGTTACGGCATTACTTATGCCGGAAAAAGGAGTATCCTCGGATGAAAACTACCATCATTCAAAAACACTTTGCGAATTTATAAAAGTCGAATATTTCAGTATATCGATCAACAAATTTCTTACCGATTATCTTTCACTGCCATGGAAACCGAATGAACTTGCCCAAATAAACCTGAAAGCGAGGATCCGTATGAATCTTCTGTATAATTTTGCGAATACAAGAAATGCTCTCGTCATAGGAACTTCCAACAAAACCGAATTACTTCTCGGTTATGGAACAAAATACGGAGATCTCGCGGCTGATCTTGAAATAATCGGCGATCTTCTCAAAGAAGATGTTTATAAATTAGCCGATCACGTAGGGCTTCCCGATGAATTTTTGCAAAAAACTCCATCCGCAGAGCTTTATCCGGAACAGACGGATGAAGAAGAACTGGGCGTCACCTACAAAGAACTCGACACAATATTAAAACAAATAGAAGAGGGCAAAAACAAAGATGACCTGATAAACAAAGGACTTAACCCACACGCCGTTCACAAAGTATTTCGTCTGATGGAAATCAATCAACACAAACTAAAGCCGCCGCATCTTATCAAAGTCAGATCTTGACCGCGTACCCACATTTTACTTATTGTATTTCAGAGAAATAATTGACCCAAATGCAAACAGCTTTATTAATCGGAAGATTTCAACCTTTTCATAAAGGACATTTAAAAGTAATTAAAGAAATTCTTAAAGCCAACAAAAAAATAATTATCGTCATCGGAAGTGCCGAAAAAAATTTCCTTTCAAAAAATCCGTTAACTGCCGGAGAACGCTTCCAGCTCATTGAAGAATCACTGAAAGAAGCAAAAATTCCACCCGAAAAATACCGGATCATCCCTTTAAGAGATATAAACAATTACGCACTCTGGGTGAATCATTTAAATATATATCTGCCGCCTTATGACAGAGTCTATACGGGTTCCAAAATAGTAAAAGCATGCTTCGAAAAATATCCCGACATCGAAATAATCAAACTAAAAAGATTTTATAATTTACGTTCCACAAAAATCAGACAAGCCGTCCTGGAAAACAAAGACTGGGAAAAACTCCTGCCTCCCGCCTGTTCAAAATTATTAATAAAATGGAATATAAAAAAAAGATTAAAATTAATCAATAACAAAACCGATAAATGAACCCACACATTTTCAGAGCTTACGATATAAGAGGAATCGCGGAAGGACCGGACGCCGATCTTACAGAAGAAACCGCGTACCTGATAGGAAAAGGAACAGGTACCTATCTTCAGAAAATTTACAATACAAAATATATAACAGTGGGCCGCGACAACAGACTCTCCGGAGAAAAACTGAAAAACGCTTACATTAAAGGCCTCATAGAAACCGGCGTCAACGTGACCGATGTCGGACTTTCCATATCTCCCATGATTTACTGGTCTGTCTGCGCGCTTTCTTTCGACGCCGGAACCAACATCACCGCCAGCCACAACCCGAAAGAATACAACGGAATAAAAATCGTAACAAAAAACGCACACTCGATCTGCGGTGATGAACTTCAGGAAATTTTAAAAATAATCGAAGAAAAAAAATTCAAAAAAGCGGACAAAATAGGAACGGTTCTTAAAAAAGACATAAAGCAAAAATATCTTGAAGACCTTGCTTCACGTATAAATATAGGACGAAAACTTAAAGTAGCGATCGATACGGGAAACGGAACCGCCGGCATATTTGCGCCGGCATTTCTGGAAAAAATAGGCTGTGAAGTTGTACCTCTCTACTGCGAACCTGATGGAACATTCCCAAATCATGAAGCAAATCCCGAAGAATACGAAAATATGAAGGACTTAATCGCTAAAGTCCAAGAAACAAACGCAGATCTGGGCATAGGTTTCGACGGTGACGGCGACCGTGTCGGAATAGTTGATGAAAAAGGAAAACTCTATTCATCAGACTATATGCTTTACCTTTTAACTTGCGATCTTATCGACAGAATTCCCCATCCGCAAATAGTCTTCGACGTAAAAGTTTCACAAACCATCATAAACAAAATGAAAAAAATGGGAGCTGTTCCCGTGATGAGCAAAACCGGTCACAGCTTCATCGAAAAAAAGATGAAAGAAATAAAAGCTCCGCTCGCTGGTGAAGTATCAGGACACCTATTTTTCGCAGAAAATTATTATGGTTTCGATGATGCACTTCTCGCCGCCGGTAAAATCATTGAAATTATCTCAAATGAAACCCATCCACTCTCCCAAATGTTCAACAGCCTTCCAAAAACATTCACAACACCCGAATTTAAAGCCTCCTGTCCCGATGACAAAAAATTTCATATAGTCGAAGAACTCGTAGAGTACTTCACTCAAAACTATGATTGTATAACTATAGACGGAGTCCGGATAAATTTTGACAAAAATTCATGGGGAGCAGTCCGCGCTTCAAACACAAGCCCGAACCTCACTCTCCGTTTTGAAGCCGATTCTGAAGAAAGGCTTAAAGAAATCCAGGCTATCATGATAAAACAACTGAAAAAATATCCCGAAATAAACATTTCATGGTACAAACCCTAAATTATCTACTTCTGAAAGCACCCGTTTTTTCAAAAACAAACGAATCCGGCGCCTCGTAAAATATATAAATCGGATCAAAATCACTCTCAGTATCAAGACCTTTGGCCATGTTTTCCTCAACATTTACGGGCACAAGGTCACCGTAAAAGTTATCATCGGGGTCCCATCTCGTAGTGGAATCTATTCCGTTACATTCTTTATCGTTAGTTAACGGATTTATTCTTTCTCCATAAACTGTCCCTCCCTGATTAATCTCAATCATTTCCTCAATCGTCAGTGCCTTTCCGCAACTCTGATCAATCGGCAGACCCGCCTCGGACTTTTGAACATCCAGCTTAAACAATCTCAAATAATTCAGATCATAAAGCTGGGCCAGACGTCGTTCCTCGGAAGTAACAGGCAGACGAAGGATTTCCCCCGTCCCCAAAAGCAGATAATCTTTGGGATTTCCCATTGCAACATCAAGATCCGCTCCACCAATGGTATTTCTTGAAGCGATACTTCCCTCAATCAATAGCTGGTTATTCAGAGAATTAACCATAGCGGTAAAATCAGGCCAGTCCGGAAAACCTGTATTTATATCAATTCCATATAAAGGATCATAAGAAAACAACGAACAATCGGTCACCATATTCGCCTGAATATTCTTCACACCGAAATTAATATAAATATTACCATCGGCACATTCGGCATTGTACGGCCTCATTTGTACAACAGCAAGACCGCTGTTTCCGTCGGCCCTATAAACATCGTCATCAATAAACAGCCTTCCGCCGTCGATAATCAAAACCCATTTGCCAACCCAGGAATCATCTCCGCCCAAAAGCTCAAGATGGACTTCACTGTTTTTAAAATACAGAACATTTTCATCGTTGACGGTTACATAAGCATAACTTTGATCTCCCTTTTTTATACAAGCAACATCCAGGTTTTCTGCATTTAAAGTTTCAACCGTACACTCATCTTCTTCATTTACACCAACATCGCTCAAATATTTCCTAACATTTTCATTAACGGTATTTCTAACAACATCGATTGCCACATTACCCGTAGCCTGAACCTGGCTCTCCGCGGCAGGACTAAAAGCCTCTGCAGCGTAAATATTACCATGTACAACCGCTACAGGATTCACAACCATGCTTGTTATGCGCGGCAGTTTATTTCCATAATACGCAACAGTACCCATTCCTCCATCACCTTCAACATAATACTGAATTTCACTGTACAAAGTAGGTCCCTGAGCAATACTGCAGGGATACTGCTCTTCATTTTCAGGATCATAATCGGGAAGCGCCGCAACCGCCTGAACATCCATTTCCGAACCTAAATTTTCATCCTTAACCTGAAACGAATCCTGTTCATTATGCAAAAACAGAAAATCAAAATCCATTACATTTTTTCCTTTTTCCGTACAAGAATCTATTGTTTCCAGCTCCTCATAATCCAGTATAAAATCAATTATTATATCTTCAAAACTGAAGTCGCCGTTTGTTGTAGTTCCCACTCTAAAATTCGTAGGAATTCCTCTGTATGCGAGAATCGTATCCTGCAGATCATTCGCATATAAAGTGTTCACCTCCACAGGCGGTCTGAATTTAAAAGATAATCCATCCTTACCGTTTGGATATACAACCTGTGGTTGTACTACAGGTTTACCGTCTTTGTCGACAAGCTCAAATTCTATACTCTCCAGTTTCAAAATATTCTGCTCAATATCGTCGGTCCAGGGCTCTTTATCATCGTCAACCAGTTCGGTAAAGAAATATTCGTTAAAGAAGGGAACAGGAGGCTGGATACTTGTAGTATATGAAATATTCGCATTCGTGGTCGGCGCATAAGAACGGATATCCTCATCTAAAAGATAGTGTCCCGGATCTCCAGTCACTTCTTCAAAATCATCCAAACTAACCGCCACAGGTTTATAAACAACAGCTCCACAACCGTCTCTCCACGGAGTTTCAATATCATTCAAAGTTTTTTTTCCACACCTATTGGCATCTTCTTCAGCTGTATTTCCGGTCAATTGATTAATTTTTACAGTATCTATCCAGTTTAATTTTAAATCTTTAAGCTGATATTCAGTCATGTCAAGAGGCGTAACCCCGTCTTCCTCCCTTAAATATAAATGAATTTCATAATGTTCATCCCCGTCCGCCAGTTTAATATCATCGAGATCACCAATTGAAATATCCCCTACTTCATCGGGATCCGGATCAACCTGAACGCAAAGCCAAGGTCTACCATCACACCATTCTTCGGTTATCTCGATTTCCTCCCCCGGAAGCTCGACAACCACACCGCTAAAATCAATCCAGACCTCTGCCTCACTCCATGCGTAGCCGCTTAGTTCTCCGGTAGCATTCATCGTAACTCCGCCAAAATAGGCAGGATCAAAATCTATATAACCAAGTGCTTCATTCCACGCATTACCTGAAATTTGACGTATCCCTCCTTTTTCCGCATAAATTTCAACTTTGTAATCCCAGTCTCCACAATTTACGCCCTCATTCTCTCCAACTCCGCTTTCTCCGTCACAATAGAAAGAGATAAACCCGACGTCATCACTCCATCCGTATCCCCTTAAAATATATTCATCGGTCCCCCGCGGAAAAGAACTATCCTCATCAGAAGCACACGCAGCATACTGTCTGGTACCGGGCGCAAGACCCCATTCATCAGTAATTCCTATTATAGACAAATCAACCGTTTGGTTCGCGTCCGGATTAGGACTCTGATGAGCATCAAAATAAAACTTACCGACATTTGCATTTGTAAGAGTCGTTTCACCCATTACTTTTCCGGTGCAAACCGTATCCCCTTCAGCAAAAGCCTCTTCCCCAATCATCATAATTAACACTAAAAGCAAAACACCTGACTGCGCAAAAAGCTTAAATATCCTAAAAATCATCTTTTTATTTTTTATTTTTCCTTTAATTGATTATACCATAAAAGGCCTCAAAAATAAAGGCAGCTATTACAGCTATTTCTCTTTTTTCTTTGAAATTTCATCGAAGGATACAACCTTGCCTTCCTTATTTTCCACCATCAGCTTGCCGGTTTTTTTATCGATTTTTACAGGTTTATACCATGTTGCAAATTTGCAGTTCGGAAATTTGTTGCATCCCCAAAAGATTCTTCCCCCTTTTCTGGTCCTCCTTTCCACAAGCTGACCTGTTTTACATTTGGGACACTTTACTCCTGAAAAAACAACAATCGATTTTATGTTTTTACATTCCGGATAATTACTGCACCCCAAAAAAGGTCCATATCTTCCCACTTTAACCTCCATCAAAGCTCCACATTTCTCACACTTCTTTCCTTTAAACTTTTCCTTAAGTTCAGCCACAACCTTTGATTCCTTAACTTCTTCCCTGGTCTCATTGTCTTTAAGAGGTCTGGCATTTTTACACTCCGGATAATTACTGCAGGACAAAAATTTTCCAAACCTTCCCAACTTGATAACCATATTGGAACCGCACTTTTCGCATATCTCATCGGACTCTTCATTAACAATATCCTCTTTTTTGAGAACTTTCTCTTTTTCTTCAATTTTTTTATGAAACGGCTCATAAAATTCCCTTACCATTGGAACCCACTCCTCTTTTCCCTCTTCAACCTTGTCCAGTTTATCTTCCATTTCAGCAGTAAATTTATAGTCAACAATTTTCTCAAAATTCTTCACAAGAAGATCAGTCACAACCATAGCCAAATCTGTAGGCTTTAAGGCTTTTCCTTCCTTCTCAATATAGCCTCTGGCCATAATCGTACTGATTGTAGGCGCGTAGGTACTCGGCCTTCCGATACCTTCACTTTCAAGTTTTTTGACAAGCGAAGCTTCAGTATATCTCGCGGGCGGTTTTGTAAAATGCTGGGAACTGTCAAGACGATCAAGATCAACCGTTTCCCCCTCGGAAAGTTCAGGCAATATTTTCTCATCGTCACCAAGCCCCTTATCTTCTTCATGATCTTTTCCTTCCATATAAACTTCCATAAAACCCGGAAACTTTATGGTCTGGCCGGTCGCTCTGAAAATATATCCAATGGATTTTCCATTTTTTTCCGCTTCAATATCAGCAGCCGTCTTGTTAAGAATTGCCTCCTTCATCTGACTTGCAACAGCCCTCTTCCATACAAGTTCATACAAACGCAATTGATCCTTGTTTAGAAACAAAGATACATCCTTCGGCTTAAGCCTGAAATTAACCGGACGAATAGCTTCATGAGCCTCCTGTGCTCCCTTTTTTCCTTTATATCTTCTTGGAGAATCCAGCGAAAACTTCTCCCCAAATTCTTTTTCAATAATATATTTAGCCGCTTCAAGCGCTTCATTGGCCATATTTACACTGTCCGTCCTCATATAAGTAATAAGACCGACTTCGCCGCTTCCAACATCTATACCTTCATAAAGCTGTTGGGCAATCATCATTGTCTTTTTTACAGAAAACCCCAGCTTCCTTGAAGCCTCCTGCTGTAAAGTCGAAGTTATAAACGGCGGAGCCGGATTTCTCTTAATCTCTTTCTTTTCCACCTTAGCAACCTTATAGTCTGCTTTTTCCAAATCTTTAAGAACCTTTTGCGCCTCTATTTTGTTGCTGATTTTCAATTTCTTGTCTTCATACTTTTGCAGTTCGGCTTCAAAAGTTTTTTCAGCGTCCTTTAACGTTTTATCCTGTTTTTCAAACATACCCATGATCTTCCAGAATTCTTCGGGCTCAAAAGCCTCAATTTCTCTTTCCCTCTCAACAACAAGCCTCACAGCAACACTCTGAACACGGCCTGCTGAAAGACCGTACCTGATCTTTTTCCACAAAAGCGGCGATAATTCATACCCCACAAGCCTGTCCAGAACACGTCTTGCCTGCTGTGCGTTAACAATATTTTCTTCTATATAACGCGAATGTATCATAGCGTCTTTTATTGCCTTTTCCGTAATTTCATGAAAAACGATACGCTTTACCGGTACGTTAAACTTATCTACATCCAAAGCTGAAATAAGATGCCAACCTATAGCCTCCCCCTCCCTGTCCTCATCCGTTGCAATCCAGAGAGTGTCCGCTTTTTTCAGCTCATCTTTGATTTGCTTTATAACTTTCTTTTTATCAACCGAAATCAGATAATTCGGTTTAAAGCCTCGCTCTATATCTATTCCCATTTTTGACTTCGGAAGATCTCTCACATGGCCCATCGATGCCATAATTTTATAACCCGCTCCCAAAAACCTGGAAATTGTTTTAGCTTTTGCGGGAGACTCAACTACAACCAAATTTTTCTTCATAAAAACAAATTACATTTTCTCAATACTTATATAAATTATACTCTCTCGTCAACAAAATACTTGTTTCAGATTATTCGCTTATACATCTTAAGAACAAGTTTCTTAATCTTGCAAGTAAAAATATTTTGGCTAAAACAAGCCAAAAAACTAACATTTTTGCATAAAAAACCACGATTTTCCCCTAAAAGTAAAGGTTTTTTCCAAAAATATCTCTTGATTTACTCATATTAGCCCCTATAATACGATCTGGTTTCAACAAACCTATTTATTTACTAACCAAACTACTATGACAAAACAAGATTTAGTAGCTGGTGCAGCACAAGCAGCGGGAGTTACAAAAAAAGCCGCTGGAGAAGTTCTAGACGCAGTTCTAGACATGGTTACAAAAAGCCTTAAAAAAGGTGAAAACGTAACAATCACAGGATTCGGAACATTCCGCGTTTCTAAAAGAGCTGCAAGAACCGGAGTAAACCCACGAAACCCAAGCGAAAAAATCAAGATCCCATCTATGAAACTACCTGCTTTCAAAGCTGGTAAATCTCTAAAAGACGCTGTCAGATAAGAGATTTCATAAAAAAGAATAAGAGGGCCGCCGATAACCAAATCGGAGGCCTTTTTTTCTATCCCTCACTTGAAAAACCTCATCAAAACCTTTAAATTTAAGTCCGTATAAATTTCCGAATAAGATCCATTGTGGAGAAAAAACTTAAAAATCTTGAAGAGGAATGCCTTAAAGCTGTAATAAAAGCCGAAAATTTAGAAGAACTCAAAAAGCTTGAAATAAAATACCTTGGAAGAAAAGGAAAACTCACTCTCATACTACGCGGGCTTAAAGATCTCCCCAAAGAACAAAAGCCTCTAATCGGAAAACTTTCAAACGAAGTAAAAAATACTCTTGAAAAAGCTTTTGAAGAAAAAAAACAGAAGCTGGAAAGCGCCGGCATAGAAAAAGAGTTAAAAAAAGAATTTTTCGATACCACTATCCCCGGAAAGGCGCGCAAAATAGGCCATATACACCCCATTTCACGCCTTCAGGAAGAGGTTGAAAGGATATTTTCACAAATGGGATTTGCTATTATGGACGGCCCCGAAGCGGAATCGGAATATTACAATTTTGAAGGACTTAATATCCCCGAAGACCACCCTGCAAGAGATATGCAGGATACTTTCTTCATAAAAGGAAAAGGAGATAAAAAGCATGGAAGAATGGTCCTGCGCACCCACACCTCACCAGTCCAGATCAGGACTATGGAAAAATACGGAGCACCCTTGAGAGTGATCATACCGGGACGCTGTTTTCGCTATGAGGCTACTGACGCGAGCCATGATTCAACTTTTTACCAGGTGGAAGGACTGCTTGTGGATGAAAAAACATCTTTGGGACATCTAAAAGGAATCCTTGCGGAGTTTCTTACAAGATTGTTTTCAAAACCTGTAAAAATACGCTTTCGACCAGGTTACTTCCCCTTTGTAGAACCGGGCCTGGAAGTCGATTTTTCCTGTTTCATCTGCAAAGGAAAAGGATGCCGGGTTTGCAAACACACCGGCTGGATTGAATTTATGGGTGCGGGAATGGTACACGAAAATGTTCTAAAATCCGGCGGAATCGACTCAAAAAAATACCAGGGATGGGCTTTCGGTTTTGGACTAACCCGACTGACCATGATGAGACACGAGATAGACGATATAAGACTTCTGACAAGCGGAAATTTACGTTTTATTAAGCAATTTTAATATGTATATATCTTTAGACTGGCTCCAGGATTTCGTTAAAATTCCAAAAACACAGGATCCCTACGATCTGGCAGATACACTTACCCTTAAAACAGCAGAAGTCGAAAGCGTTTTTGATGAATCGGAAAATTTGGAAAAAATCGTTGCCGGTCAGATTATAGAACTCCTGCCCCATCCCAACGCCGACAAATTAAAAATTGCCAAAACTTCAATAGGGAAAGAAACTGTCCCGATAATCTGCGGAGGAGCCAATCTCAAAGAAGGAATGTATGTAGCGGTAGCTCTTCCCGGAGCCAAAATAAGATGGCACGGCGAAGGGGACCCCGTAACCCTGGAAAAAACAAAAATACGTGGCGAAAAAAGCTACGGAATGATATGCGCCAGCAATGAAATTGGACTGGACAATCCTGAAGAAGGACCTGAAGATATCCTCGATCTGTCATCAATTAAACCGAACCCCGGCACACCACTCACGGAAATTTTGGAAAAAAACGACATTGTCTTTGAATTCGACAACAAATCCCTTACTCACAGACCCGATCTTTGGGGGCATTACGGGATTGCCAGAGAAATCTCAGCAATAAAAGATTATAAATTTATAACACTTAAACCCAAAGCAAAAATTCCATCCACAGGCGAATCCGTGAAAGTTGAAATAAAAGATTACGATCTATGCCCAAGATACTGCGGACTTATTATAAATAATATAAAAGTCGAAGAATCCCCTTCATGGATGAAAAAACGACTCAAGGCAACAGGACACGGAACACACAACAATATAGTTGATGTCACAAACTATATTTTAACCGAACTCGGACAACCTATGCACGCGTTCGACAAAAACTATATAAAAGGGAAAATCATAGTCAGAAGAGCAAAAAAAGATGAAAAAATTACAACTCTCGATGACAAAATAAAAAAGCTTACAGAAAAAATGCTCGTAATAGCCGACCACGACAAGCCCGTGGCAGTCGCAGGAGTAATCGGAGGCGAAAACAGTGAAATAAACAACAACACAACATCGATTATTTTGGAATCCGCAAACTTCAACGCAGCCTCTGTCCGAAGAACCTCATCCTCTCTCGGGATAAGAACCGATGCAGTGCAAAGGTTTGAAAAATCCCTCGATCCCAACCTCGCCGAACTTGCCATAAAAAGAGCCGCGGAACTCATTCTTGAAATATGCCCGGAGGCAAAAATTGCCGGACCTATCACCGACATTCAAAAGTTCAATAAAAACCCACTAAAAATTAACCTTGACGTTCAAAAAACAAAATCAAAAATCGGCGTCGACATTCCTGCGGAAGAAATCCGAAACATCCTGGAAAACCTTAACTTTAAAATAAAAGAAAAAGAAAAAAATATCTACGAAGTCACCGTTCCGTCTTTCCGCGCTACAAAAGACATCGAAAATCAGGATGACCTGATTGAAGAAATCGCACGAATATACGGCTATGAAAACGTTCCCACATCTCTTCCGACCCTCCCCACAAAACTCCCCGAAGAAAATACAGAACGATTTAAGAAACATCGAACAAGAGAATTATTTTCCTACAGTCTCGGATTTGATGAAGTATACAATTATTCCTTTTATGGAGAAAAAGAGATCAAAAACTGCCTGCTTAAAGAAGAGGGGCACCTAAAACTGCTAAACTATTTATCGGAAGACCAGACTCATTTAAGAATTTCTCTCATACCAAATATTCTCAGAAATCTTCGGCTCAACATCAAATACTTCGATAACATAAATATTTACGAAATAGGACGGACATACAAAGAAATAGGCCGATATATGCCCGTTGAAGAAAAATTTATTGGTGGAGCAATTCTCAAAAAAGGAAGGAATACAGATATCTTTTACGAAGCAAAAGGAGCTGTGGAAAAGTTTTTTGAAAGATTCAACCTTCAAAATATTGAAGAAGTCAAAGGGATAAAAAACACGCCCTACGCCCACCCCTCAAAGTCGATAAGCTTCATTGACGGACACGGACAAACCATAGCAAAAGTTTTTATTCTCCATCCTACGGTCAAAAATAATCACGAATTAGAAAAATACTCCATTGCCGTGTTTGAGTTAAACTTTACGGAAGCTTTAAAACTTGAACAACCCATAAAAAAATACAAAAAACTGTCCAAATTCCCCGGTCTGGATATAGATATCTCTGTTGTGATCGACCGCGCCAGGAAAATCAAAGAAATCCGGGAAACCATCCTCGAAACAGACAATAACCTGATACAAGAAGTTACACTGTTCGATATCTATGAAGGAGAAAATATCCCCCCCGATAAAAAAGCCGTCGCCTTTAAAGTTATGCTCATGGCCCAGGACAGGACTATGACGGATGAAGAAATGGCTGAAATCCAGCAAAAAATCTTTAAAAATCTGGAAAAACTCGGGGGAAAGATCAGAGGAAAATAATCCCCGGACTAAGCGGCACCTTGGTTTGAACTTTCTTCATCCAAAAAAGAATCTCCATCCCCTACTCTATCATTAATCCGCCTGACAACTGCTTCGATCCTCGCAAACAACTCATCGCCCCCGCGCTGATTTTTAACATATTCTCCAGAAGTATACTTATCTTGGGTTATATCATATCTCATACTGACTCTGTCACTTTCGACCCTGCTATTAACATCATTTTCACCTTCTTTTTGACCTTCATCCTCTTCATTCACTTCGCGATCACTTTCTCCTTCGACTTCTTCCTCTCCTTCAAAACTGTCCATATCGAAAGACTGATAACCGTATACTTCTTTTTCCACATCCTCCGGACGATCATCGTTTAATTGAATATAAATACAAAGTTCTCCCAATAACAATTTTTTCAGGGCAAGTACTTCTCCCATTTTTTTTCTATCTTTTTCACTAATATCCTCTATTGAATACGTACTGCTGCTGGGAGCCCTTAAATCAGGAGAAAAATATTCTACAATATCTTCTATCATACGTTCCTCAGCCCGGTTGAATGTTTCACCACTTTCCTCGTTCCTTTCACTATAAATATATTTAAGATCCAGAAGAGATCTGATTACAAACTCTCTTACATTTTCGTATTTAAGCCCCAATCCTTTAATTCCCTCCTCACCTATTCTTTTATCTCTCCTCCAATGTTTTCTGATATATTCCAAAAGTTCGTCCCGATCCGCTTCATCCAATAAAGACAAGGGGTAAACCTCAAAAATATCATAATCATCTTCAATAGAATCACTACTTTCGTAACCCTCAGGCGGCATTTCAACCACCCGTCTCACAGCTGTTTTTCTTAAAAATTCCATAAAAGAAACCTCCTCAGCAGTTTCCTCGGGAGCGGTAAAAAAGCCGGGATCGTTAAGGTCAACTTTATAAAAAGGATTCTTACTGGGATCAGCCGTATCATTATAAGTATTGCCGCACTGATAACGCTGAATCCATAAGTTACCATCCATATCTACAACACCACGATTTGTCGGGCAAGGATCTTCTCTATATTTCGTCTGTAAAAATCCTTCATCGGGGATCACAGGACATGACTTATCATAATCAATGTGCAAACTGCTTCTTCTTCCACGTCCCAATCTTGCATAATGACGCGGATCCTGATATCTCGATAAAATATTTAAATCATAAGTCAGGTCCCTGCCAAACCTCTCCTCAAGTATTTCTTTCATGCGGTTATATATCAACATAGTTTTCCCGACATAAACGGGACTGCCCTTATACGGCACTCCCTGAAAAGAAATTGTAACCCTCTTTCCACTTTCGATTGCGGGCCATAAATGTGTTATTGTTTTTGCATAAGATTGTGCGTTTGCCTCTATAACCTGATTATCTAATTCTCTCCTCAATCCTCCCATTTCCTGTTCCCAAAGTCTTATATTATTAGCCGCGATTGCTTTGTTCCTTTCCAGTATATTGTTATTGATTAAGATCTGCCGTTTTATTTTTTCACGCCTATCTCTTTCCGATTCATCCATATTCTCTTCATCAAACTCCCCAAGTTCTGTTTTTGCATCGGCTAACTTCTTTAGATCACTCTCGGCTTCAGAGAGTTCGGTTCTAAAAATTTCAATGTCCTTCTCCATTAGCCCTAATATTTTCAACGATTCCCTGTCTACGCCCATTCTTGCGTTTTTCCTTTGTGCGTCAAAAGAAAGAACAAAAAGCGGGACAATATCTTTAAGCATCAAACTTACAATTTCCTCAAGAGTTTCTACCTGACGTTCATCTTTTTCGTATACATATTCCCGATTACCATCCTCATTGGTAGTCTGTCTTTTTTTAAGGTGAAGACCATGACTAATCGCAACAAGCCTTGAATGTCCCTCCGATTGCTCGTATATTTCTCTTGCACATTGAGAAAAATTACCGGTATTCAGAGGCTCTGCTTTTATACCGGTAGTAACATACCTTCTGAAAATATCAATTAACCTCAACCTGGTACCCGCGAGTATCTGCTGTAGTGTTTTACTGAAATCTTCAGGATCCACTTCTCTCGTTTTAACTTTTTCCCCCTCACCAAAAGCACCGCAGGCGGCACAAGCCTCCCTGCATCCTTCAGCAATATTAACCATATCAATTAAAGTGGTCTGAGGTATATGTTCGGTTGAAATTTTTCTCTCTTCAGACTCTCCTTCAGTACCGCTACGTTCAGGACCTGTTTCAATCATAAATTTTTAGTCAAAAAATTTTTCCCTTCTTTTTTTTTATCCCCCTTTTTTTTATTTTAGGGAAAGAGAAAAAAATTATCTCCTCTTATCAAAACTATGTCAAGGATTTTTCGCTTATACAAACAATACACGTTCAATTTCCGTCTTGACAAATAAGAAAATATAATGAGAATATAACAACACATTAAAATTGTCTAAATGTCAAAACCCGTTAAAGTTAAAAACCAAAAAGAGAGAATACAAAGGGCAATGCCTACAAAAAAAGAAGACAAGGAAATATTGGAACAAGTAGGCCATTCTATAAGTATAGCCGAAGCCATGAATGAATGTTTATGGCTGGGAGATAAAAACCATAAAACGATTTACGTAAATCCTGTTTACGAAAAAACATCCGGATACAGCCTAAAAGAATGTATAGGTAAACCCGCAGACTTTTGTTTTGATGAAGAAAGTAAAAAAACGATTACGCAACATCACAAACTCAGAGACAAAGGAATTGCTTCACAATATGAAGCAACTATGGTTTCAAAAACCGGCAAAAAAACCCCTCTTTTAATCAGCGGCGCGCCCACAAAAAAAGGAGGAACCATCGGCATCTTTATAAACCTTACAAAAGTAAAAAAACTTTCTCGCCATGAAAAACTCTCAGAACAAATAATCAGAAATACTTCGGAAGCTATTGTCGCCCTCAACAAAAAGAGCAGAATCACAATGTGGAGTAATGGAGCTAAAAAAATTTTTGGATATAATGAAAAAGAAGTATTGAATAAAAAACTGTCAAACCTTGTAATTCCGAAACAAGAAAAGGAAAGGAACAAAAGCCTGATTGACCAGGTCGAAGAAAAAAATTATATAAAATATGTTGAAGGAAAACGCATTACCAAAACCGGAAAAATAATCGACGTTATAATCTCGGTCACCAAGGTAACGGATGAAAAATACAATTTCATAGGATACCTTGTAATATATCGTGATGTCACCGACCAAAAGAAAATCAACACAGAGCTCCAAAAAAGATTTGAGGCAATTCAGGACGCGTATAAAGAACTCGGCCTTCAAAAAAGACAAAACGATTATCTTTACGAAATAATTGAAAGATCAGCTTCGGAAGACACATTAGAAAAT
Source organism: Candidatus Peregrinibacteria bacterium (assembly GCA_014728975.1). Taxonomy (GTDB): domain Bacteria; phylum Patescibacteriota; class Gracilibacteria; order UBA1369; family LOWO2-01-FULL-3; genus WJKQ01. The sequence goes on from WJKQ01000013.1 coordinate 21,840, forward strand.
CTTACAAAATTAATTGTTTCAGCGTCATGTATGTTAACAAAATGCGATGGTGCCGTTCTCAGACTCCACGATAAAGAAAACAATCGCTTAAAACTTTACTCCTCTGTCGGTGTAAGTGATAAATGGCTTACCAAGAACAGTATATTTTTTGAAAACAGTCTTGCCAAAGAAACGTGCGAAAATAAAAGGCCGCTTATTATTCAGAACCTCACACATTCAGAAAAACATCAGGGCACCAAACTTGCAGCCGCCCACGGATTTACCACACTAATACTCATCCCGTTAATTGTTAACGACAAAATACTTGGATCCTTGAGCCTTTACGCTACCGACCCGGGAAAATTTCGATTAATCGAAACAGACTTTTTGGAAAGATTCGGAAAACAATGCTCCATAGCAATCTTTGCAAAAGCATTCTGGCTTTTTCATCCAAAACGTAAACATAAAAAGATTAAAAACACTCTGATACAACAAAATAAAAAGGCCGGTATCAATATTTCAAAATAACCGGCTTTACCTGAAACCTTATTTAAAGTAAGATTATCGCTGAATTGTCGCTGAAATAAATTCAAATATTTAAGAATGATAAGAAAGCTTAGAAGGTTTTTGCCACATAGAGAAGTTAGCACTTACAAGAAGATTGCTTTTTGGATCTTCAGTATCTTTATAGGGATTTTCTTGTTGGGAATTATAACTTTCGCCGGAGCCATAGCTGTTCTTTCAATAGGATTACCCGACGTTAACGATCTTGAAAGTCTAACCGCCGCTCAATCCACAGAAATTTTCGACAGAGAAAGAAATCTTTTATACACAATACACGGTGAAGAAAATCGTGAACAGGTCTCTTACGAAAACATTTCCTCTTATCTTACCGATTCAACTGTCGCGATCGAAGATGATACCTTTTGGGAACACAGCGGTTTCGATGTTTTTGCTATCGCAAAAGCCGTTCTTCACGAATTATTCGGAGTTGGATCACCCCGTGGCGGGTCTACAATCACACAACAATATGTTAAAAACACCTTCCTTTCATCTGAAAGAACATATACAAGAAAAGCCAAAGAGCTTATTTTGGCTATCCGTCTTGAACGAACATACGATAAACAAAAAATCCTTGAACTCTATCTAAACCGCATTCCTTACGGAAACAATGCTTATGGCTGTCAGAAAGCCGCAGAAGTGTATTTTGATAAAGACGCCAAGGATCTCGATCTCGCGGAAAGCGCGATCCTTGCTTCACTCCCACAGGCCCCAAGCCGATACAATCCTTACGGGAACAATAAATATTCTCATTTATTAAAAGAATTTACAGAAGACGAACTTTACTATCGAGACATAGAAAACGAGTCAGATCTTAACACCGACGAATATGTCCGTGGACTAATCGGAAAACACGTCGATCTCGGAAACAGCGAAAAAATTTATCTGATGGGACGAACCGATTTGGTTTTAAAACGTATGTATGACCTGGAAACGATAACTGCTGAAGAACGACAACAGGCACTAAATAAACTCCAAAAAATAGAATTCAATCAGTATAAAGAACCTATCAAACATCCACACTTTGTCCTCTACATAAAACAAATTCTCGAAGATAAATACGGAAAAGACGTAGTAGAGCAGGGAGGATTAAAGGTTTATACGACAATAGACCCCGAAATTCAAAACCACGCTGAAGAAATCACTGAAAAACTCGGAGAAACAAATCTTGAAAGATTCGGAGCAAACAATCTCGCAATAATGACAATCAATTCCAAAACCGGTGAAATTATGGCAATGGTGGGCTCCCGCGACTACTTCAATGAAGAAATAGATGGAAATGTAAACGTAGCACTGAGACCTCGACAACCAGGATCTTCTTTCAAACCGATAGTTTACGCCCAGGCCTTTTATAACGGATACGCGCCCGGAAATGTTATCTACGATATCCCCACAAGAATAGGCAGTGACAGACCGCAAAACTATGACGGATCATGGCAGGGACAAATTTCAATGAGACAGGCACTTGGACAATCCAGAAATATCCCCGCAATTAAAACATATTATCTTGCGGGAGAACAGGATCCTGTTATTGAACTTGCGACAAAAATGGGAATTACTACCCTCGACAAAAGACACAGCTACGGATATCCGCTGGCATTGGGAGCCGGAGAAGTTCCTCTTATCGAAATGGTGACTGCTTTCGGGACCTTCGCTAACAACGGGAAGAAGCCCGAACTGACAGGAATTCTCAAAGTGGAAAACGCAAACGGCGATGTTCTTGAAGAATGGAGACAAAAAGAATTTGAAGAAGTATTGGACCCGCAAATAGCATATTTAATCAACAACATACTCTCCGATCAGGAAGAAGGAATCGGCCCACGCCTCTTCATCACGAACAAAATCAACGCAGCAAAAACAGGAACATCAACCAAAGAAAATAAGAAAAAAGCCGGTACTGAAGTAAGGCCAAGCGACGCCTGGACAATCGGATACACTCCTTCAATGGTCACGGGAGTATGGGTAGGGAACACTGATGGATCCGGCCTTAATTTTAACGCCAACGGATACGACACTGCCGCGCCTATTTTTAATTCTGTCATGACAGAAGCTCTGAAAGATATGCCGGGAGAACCTTTTCCGGAACCTGAAGGAATAAAACACATTGAAATAAGCAAAGCCTCAGGAAAACTTCCAGGACCAAACACTCCAGGCTCAATGATCACGACGGAAATTTTCCCAAGCTTCTCAGTTCCAACGGAAAAAGAAAAAATATTCTTTAAGGTAAAAATAGATAAAGTTTCTGGTCTTCTTGCAACCGAATATACTCCCGAAGATGCTGTCGAGGAAGTTATTTACCAAAATTATGAACCCATCGCCGACATGTTAAATTGGAAAAGCGAAATCCAGAGCTACTATGAAAATATCGATGAACAAAAAGGAGAAATCAGGATAGGTCTTCCGCCAAAACAATACGATAATATTCATACGGCCGAAACAGCCGCTTCAGCCCCCTCGATCACCATCACCAATCCTGTATCGGGCGATCACCTGTCCCAGGGAAACTTCACCGTCAACGTGGATATCAGCGCTTCCAACGGAGTCGAAAAAGTAGAATTTTATCTTGATGACAGAAAGGAATACTTCACGACATCTTCTCCTTACACCGGACATCTAAATATTTCCAGATTTATGAAAGAGAATTCCAGCCACTTGATCGTAGCAAAAATAATTGACTCCCTCGGCTACAGTTCCCAATCCGCTATTGAAATCAAGGTTTCCAATAATAAGATCCAGGAATACAGCAAAGAAGATGAAGAATCAGAAGAACCGGAACCGATAGAACCCGAGGAACAAGAGGAAACTTCACCCGCGGAACAACCGGCATAATTCCAAAAAAGGTTGACAAATATGGAGAAAGATATAAAGTTCATCTCCTATATCTAACCAAAATCTCATGGCATCTTCTATAAAGAACCCTGATACTGCCGATCAAAATGAAAATAGAGCCGATCAAAATGAATTTCCTACATCTCCCACCGGAGCCAGGCTTCTTGAAAAATTTTCAGCAAGTCTTAGAAGAGAAGTTCAACAGACAAGTACCGATGCTGAAATTCAGCTGGGAACTATCAGAAAAATCCAGGAAAGAGCAGAAATACTTAAAACAACATTGGACAAAAAGATCATCGATTTAAAACAACTGCCAGGACAGATAAATTTTCTCTACTTACTCCTCCTGCAATACTGCGCGCAAAACAGTCCCGTTCTTTTTAATGACGTTGAAGAGAAAAAAACACAAGTAGACCTTCATTTCAACGCCCTGGAACAGGCAAAAAAACATTTCAGGCCTGAAATTGCCAAAGACGCCACCAGTAGAATACTTCAGGATCACGAATTTTCAGGTGAAGCAATAAAACTTTGCCAGGAATTTCTATCAGCGGCAACAACACTTCTGACTGTTTCGGAACATATTCATACATATAAAACCGAAACTGCCAGAAATGCTTTACAAAATGTTGACATCCCCATAGAAGTAGCCGAACGTTCCCCCCTCGAAACACAAAAATCAGCTTTTTACAATGAAGTCAAAAGACAAACGCTCGATCCCTTGATAACAAATAGACCCGCTGAAACCGACAAAGAAAGCTCAAGACTCAAATTCGTTGAAGAAGTGGTCGGACCTTATGTTATAAATAATATGATAGAAAGGCTAACGAAAGCTCTGAGAGATTCCCTTCCTAATGACGCGGACTTTGAATCAAGACTTCTGGACCTTTTCGCAACCAAAAACCTCAACACTAAACGATACAATGAAAATGAAAAAGATACCGAGAAAGATAAAAATCCAAAAGAGCCTTCTCTTCATCCTTCAGATGAAGAACTTATAGAATCAGAACTTTCAAGGGCAAAAACAATATTATTGGCGGCCTATGCCACCGAACCCGAAGAAAGAGCTGAATTCTATCGTGAATTAATGACTACTCACGCCTTATCTCAAGTTAACGAAACAGCATCCCAAAAAAGCAGAAATAAAGGTCCTCTTTATGGACCGGACCAGGACCACACCGCAGGCATTCAAAAAATCTGCAGAGATAAGCCTGAACTACTCGGAGAAATACAGGCGGTTTTCAACACTACAAAAACGACATTTGATCTCACGGACAATCCGGGTGACGGGAAATCATTTTCAGAAACCCTTAAAGACGCGCTGCCAAAAGAACTTGCGCTCTACGGTCTCAGATATCTGACCGATGACTATTATCCGGCTCTGAGAACAAGGATGGAAAGTGCATACACAGAAACAGCAACCGCTTTACGAAGCCGTCAGGAACTATCCGACCCCTTTACGCCTCCTATATGCGACCTTCGGGACGTCCCCAAAGTTATAGACAGTATACGACAACAGGCAAGTGTAGCCGTATACGGATCCGAAGATCCCGCCAAAGAAAACAAAAACCTGGAAACACAGCTCAGAAGTCTTAAGAGACAGCTAAAAGACGCTGAAAATGGCCTTAAACATAAACAGGAAATATTGGATTCAATTACAGATCAGGAAGACAACCGCAACAGAGAACTTGAAGAATCAATTGCAACCATGCGTCAGAGACTTCAGGAAAATCGCATTGCAATGCAGAAAAACGATGAAACCATTCGCGCGCTCGAAGCTAAAGTAAGTTCATTGGAAAGCCGTGCGGGCCATCAAAACAAACAATTATTGGAAGCCAAAAAACTCTTTACCAGACTGGAACAGACACTCGTAAATGTAATAGGCGCTCTTTCAAAGCTGGATCAGGTAAACGGCGTCTTCGCAAACAGCCTTGGCAATATCCCGGAAAAACAAAGAGCAAAAGCCGGATTGAATCTTGATCCGGAAGAACTGAAACCGCTTCTTAATGAAACAAAATCATTAGAAGAAGATCTTGAAAGATTAGCACAAGAAATCGAACAACTTAATGA
>WJKQ01000014.1 GCA_014728975.1 Candidatus Peregrinibacteria bacterium
GACCCACTGTTTACAAGACAGTTGCTCTACAAGCTGAGCTAATGTGGCCCGTAACATAAGCGAAATTCTATTTTATCTTACGTCCTTTTGCAAGATTTATTTTATGCAGTAAAATAAATACATGACAAAAATCAAAGAAAAAATTAAAAGCGAATTCCCCAAAATTCTCTTTGATGAATACTTAAGTAAACATTGTACTCTACAAGTTGGAGGGCCTGCGGATTTTTTTTATCAGGCAAAAACAAAAGAGAAATTTATTGATTTGATAAAATTTGCCCAAAAAAATAATATTTCTTTTTTTATTATCGGAAAGGGCAGCAACATTCTTTTTGACGACAAAGGATTTCGGGGGCTGATTATTAAAAATATGTTGGAGGAAATAGTAATAAATGATGAACAAATAACGGCCGATGCGGGGATTTCAATAGCCAGATTTATTTCAATAGCATTAAAAAACAACCTTTCCGGCCTTGAAAAATGGACAGGTTTACCCGGAACTGTAGGAGGAGCAGTTTACGGAAACGCGGGATGCAACGGATTGGAAACTAAAGATATATTGGTAAAAGCAACTCTTATTAATCCGGAAACGGGAAAAATAAAAGAAGTCGAAAAAAAATATTTCAATTACTCTTACCGCAGGAGTAAAATAAAAAATACCGATGAAATAATTTTGGATGCCACTTTCCAATTAAAAAAGCAAAAAATTCCAAAAGAAAAACAACGAAAAAATATAAAAGAAATCAGTGAATACCGCCAGAAATACCAACCGTTCGGCGCTTCCGCAGGATCATTCTTTAAAAATCCCTCAAAAGACAAAAGCGCAGGAATGCTTATTGAAAAAGCCGGACTAAAAGGGAAAACAATCGGAAACGCGAAAATCTCAGAAAGACATGCAAATTTTATTATTAACCTGGGAGGCGCATCTGCAAAAGAAATAAAAGAACTTGCAGAAATTGTGAAACAGCAGGTGAAAGACAGATTTGGTATTGACCTTGAACCGGAGGTCCAGGTGTTTTCACAACATGGAAAAACTAAAATATAAATAAAACCCTCTTCATACTTGCGCTAAAAAGCTTTATCTGATATAATAATAGAGTAAATAACACTAATTCCTATGAAATCAAAACAGCTCATAAAACAAGGACTTTTCGTACTTGGTCTTATGATAGGCGCAATCACACTCCTATCATTCATCCCCACTGCAAGTGCGCAATTTCTAACGCCTGGAGATCAACCTACGGCAATCGCGGAAGCAACGGGAGGTGAAGGATCACTTCGAAGACTTGTTTTGAGAATCGTTAATTACTTCCTTGGATTCTTGGGAATTCTTGCTGTGATTATGATCATTTACGGAGGCGTTACATATGTAACAGCCGCAGGTAAAGACGAAGCAATAGGAAATGCAAAAAAGATCATCATGTACGCTTTGATAGGTCTTATTATCATCCTGTTGTCATTCGCAGTCGTAAACACAATCCTTGGAGCAGGTACTGGCGTAGAGACGTAAATAAGTTAAAAAATCATAAATAAATAGACCGCTTTAAAAGGCCCATATTTTTGGGCCTTTTATATATTGGAATATTAACCTACTGCCATATCTTTTACTGAAACCTTCTGTTTTGCCTCCTCTTTAACTGTTTTCAAACCGCTCTTAACGATAATTTTATCTTCCTTCACATCCAAAATACTTTTAACACCGATAATCCGCGTATCATAACGAAAAAAACTCAAAACACCTTTCGCCGCAAATATTTTCTTTAATTCCAACGTATCTGAATCTATCGCAAGATCAAAAACTTTCCCCAAAGACCGACCGGTCTCCGTTTCAACTTTATTCCCCATATACCGGATATTATTTTTTTGAACTTCATCGACACGTAAGATATCCTTCCCATCGGCTACTGAATTTCCATTATGCACTTTAATGACATTTCTCCACGAAATAATATCTACAGGAGCAATCACTTTTTTTTTGGTAATATTTACCACAAGTGCAAGCAGATTTCCCCTTTCCGGATCAATAATTATATCTTTCACGGTAGTAAAAGGCCTTGTAGAATCATCTGCGAATACAGGGGTTCCTATAATATTACTGTAAAATTTCTCCACAAAATTAACTTAACAACTTCACCTTTATTATATAGAATCTCTTAAGCTAATCAAAAAAAATATCGGGGTGTAGCTCAGTTGGCTAGAGTGCATGGTTTGGGACCATGAGGTCGCTGGTTCGAGTCCAGTCACCCCGACCATTTTAAAAGATTTTAATATTCCATTCCTTCAAATTCCTTCATCATTTCCTCCATTTCAATTTCAAATTCTGTAGCCATATTTTCAAATTCTTCTTCTGTCATTTCCATTTCTCCATAAATATCTTCCATTTCTAACCCGTTGTGCATATCCGTTTCCGTATCACTTGTGTCGCCCATTCCTCCTCCAAGCGTCATCATAGGCCCTATTAAACTAAAAGGATCAAATTCCTGCGCGTCTTCAGGAACCTTTACATCAAATGTTTCATTAAAATCATTCATGGAAGATTCAAATTCCAATTCAATTTTTCCGCTTTCCTCAGAATCAATAGTCATTAATCCGTTAAACTGCGTTAAAATAATACTATCGGCGTCCACATACAAATCCGCAGTCATATCAATGGAATCAAAAAGTATTTCCATTTCCTTTTTTTCAGAATCCGAAAGCGGCTCTTCATTGATTTCTGAAAGCCTGTATATCATATCGATTACCGCTTCGTTATCCAGTACACCTTCATAGTGATAATTGCCTTTTGAAGAATCGACATATTTCAGATCTTTAAACCAGTCCATATTTTCAACAAGTTCTTTCATCTTTTTTTCTTTTTCTGTCAAATTTTCTTCATCCTCCATAGTAAAAGAATACTCACTCCATGTATCTTCGGGTAGAGGAATACTCCACCATTGATCTATAAAAGGATCGATCGATCCGGGAGGTATTGTTCCGTCAAAATCGGTAATGTTTGAAAGTAATATGTATAAGTTCTGTCCGTCCATTCTAAGTTCTCCCTCAACCAGCTGATCTTCCCCGCCTTTTTTAGCCCCCCGTCCTTTCACCTCAAAAGTAAATTTCGGTGATTTTGGTTCGGATAAGTCC
>WJKQ01000015.1 GCA_014728975.1 Candidatus Peregrinibacteria bacterium
ATTGCCGATTTTAGTTTTTCGGGAGAAACACTTAAAATTTCCATGGCAACTTTCGGTCCAATTCCGTTAATCGATATTAAGAGATTAAAAAAATCGAGATCCTGAAAAACCTGAAAACCATAGAGATTTAGAGCGTCCTCTTTAACATGTGTATGAATAAAAAGTTCAATTTCCTGATTTTCCTCAATTTCGGATAATAAAATATTCGTTAAATGAACAAAATATCCGATGTTCCCGTTTTCCAGGATTATGCCTTTATCTGTTTTTTTTAGAATTTTTCCTTTTAGGTGAGCGATCATTTTTTTTCTTGATTAATTCCTCAAGTTTAAAAACATTTTTTCCGGTAACTTTCATTTTTGGCTCCTTTTTTTTGTCTCTTTTGGCGTATTTCTTTTCAACTTCTTTTTCAAGATGATTATATTTTGACATTTTTTGTTTTAAACTTTTTTATAAAGTCGTTTTTAAATCTTTTGAAAGTATCTTTTTCTATCCGTGCTCTTATTTCGCGCATCAAGTTTAACAAAAAGTGGACATTGTGGATAGTCATTAGTCGCAGGCCAAGGATTTCATTTTCAAAAATAAGGTGTCGCAGATAACTTCGACAATAATTTTGACAGGTATGGCATTCGCAGTTTTTTTGCAGAGGTTTGGGATCTTTTTTGAATTGTTCATTTTTTATGGTGAATCTTCCATAATTTGTCCAAAAAGCTCCGTGTCTTGCCATTCTTGTAGGATGTACGCAGTCGAACATGTCTATTCCTCTTTCTATACATTCGAGAATGTCTTCAGGGGTGCCGACTCCCATCAAATATCTTGGTTTGTTTTTCGAGAGATGAGGGACTGTTGTATCGATCATTTCGAGCATTTTGTCTTTACTTTCACCTACCGAAAGTCCGCCTATCGCGTTTCCGGGAAAATTGAGGTTGTTGATAAATTTAGCTGATTCCATACGTAAATCTTTATAAAGTCCTCCCTGGACGATTCCGAAAAGCGCCTGTTTGTGACTCTGTTTTTTTAGTAATTTTTCGTGTTTATTTTCGCATTTTTCGGCCCAGTTGTGTGTTCTTGTCATTGCTTCTCTGAAATATGATTCCGAACTATCGGCTGGCGCGCATTCATCAAAAGCCATGATTATATCAGCTCCGAGATCATGCTGGATTTTTATCACTTTTTCAGGTGTCAGATAGTGTCTGGAACCGTCAAGGTGCGATCTGAATTCGACACCGTCTTCATCAATTTTGACTGATGTTTTAAATTTTTTGTTTTTTGTGAAACCTTTTTCCTGAGCCAGAGAAAAAACCTGAAATCCTCCGGAATCCGTGAGAATCGGCCGGTCCCAGTTTATCCATTTATGCAGTCCTCCCATGGATTTTATTGTTTTTTCTCCCGGTCTTATATAAAGGTGGTAAGTATTTGCAAGGATGATTTCCGTATCAAGATTTTTGAGATCATTTTGTGAAAGTGTTTTTACGGTTGCTTTTGTGCCGACCGGCATAAAAACAGATGTTTGTATTTCCCCGTGAGGCGTTTTGAATCTTCCGGTTCTGGCTTTGTTGTTTTTTGAGGAATGTGTAATTTTAAATTCAAACATAAAAATATACAGATGCTAAGGGTATTTTAACATTCCGCGTCGCGTTTTTGTAGCACAGGTTTTATTCTGATTTTGAAGGTTTTAATGCCTGTTCTGCTTTATCCATAACTTTGTTTCCCGCGTCGGTTTTTGAGGCTTCATAATCCATCAGGTATCCGTAATCTCCAAACATCAAGCCTCCTATTGATCTTGACCCTCCTCTTATTATTCCTTTTACAGTGTTTCCTATTCTTTCTGAAACGACTGATACAATTCCTCCAACAGCATCAGCGGCAATTTCCGTAGTTCCGGCAGCAGCTCTTCTGGCATATTTAAAAGGATTAAGGAATCCTTCCCTGTTAAACGGGTTTAATCGTGAATTTTTAAAATTAAGAATTCCGGTATTTTCACCAAAAATCGTATTTTTGACGGTTGCCGCTGTTTCTTTTATTACGCCTAAAACTCCCGCAGTTCCCTCGCTTTTTTCTTCGCTGAAAGTGCTTTTTACAAGTCCAGCGGTGCTTTCAATACTGTCTTTTACTCCTCCCACAGCGGAATTCAGTCTTGAGCCGATAAAGCCTTTTGTTGAGGCTTTTCCAGCTTCAAATGTACGATCTAATTTATTTTTAGCCCAATCAATCATAATTTTAATTAAATTAATTAAGGCTTACCTTATAACATTAATTTAAAATTCTGTCAAGTCCCTAAATTAGGATTTCAATTGATAATTAAAGAATTTTATCGGCAATTACTATTGCCGCCATGCTTTCCGCCACAGGAATTATGCGGGGTGCAAGACACCAGTCGTGACGACCTGAGGTTTCTATTGTTACGTTTTTTCCTTTTGCCGATATTGATTTTTGTTTTTTTTGGATACTTGGAACCGGTTTTATCGCCAACCTGATTATAATATCTTCTCCGCTCGAAATTCCTCCCAAAATTCCTCCTGAATTGTTTGATAAAAATTTAATTTTTCCGTTTTTTATTTCCATTTGATCATTATTTTCGCTCCCTTTCATTTCGGCCGACTTAAATCCGATTCCGATTTCTAATCCTTTTACGGCTCCAATTGACATCATTGATTTCGCAAAATCAGCATCGAGTTTATCAAAAACAGGATCTCCCAATCCTTTCGGTGGATTTTTAATTATAATTTCAATGACTGCGCCGATTGAGTCTTTTTCTTTTTTTACTTTTTCTATAAGTTTGATCATTTCTTTTGCGGCTTGTTTGTCCGCACACTGTATTTCGTTTTTTTCCATGTCCGATTTATTGAATTTTTTTGCTTTAATTTCTCCGACCTTTATGGTGTGTCCGAAAATTTCCGTTTTTGAGAATTCCTGCAGTATTTTTTTTGCTACAGCTCCGGCCATAACGCGGGCTACTGTTTCTCTTCCGGAAGCGCGTCCTCCTCCCCGGAAATCTCTGATTCCGTATTTTAAATCGTAAGTGTAGTCAGCATGTCCCGGTCTGTATTTATTTTTTATTTTTAAATAATCTTTTGATTGTGTGTCTTTGTTTTTTAC
>WJKQ01000016.1 GCA_014728975.1 Candidatus Peregrinibacteria bacterium
AGCCTACGGAGGCCGTTCGCCTTCCCCCTTATTAAAAATTAAAAATACAATTTTGTCCATTTTAAAATACTGGGGCGATAGCCCAAAAGGAAAAATATATTTCATATAACGTTCATTTGTATGCGAGGTTTTGTGCCGTTTCATCGCATTAATAGGTTGATTTTAGCACGTTCGTTCAGAAAGGGAAGTCACGTTGTATTAGTAGAATTAGAGGCACAAAATCTGGGGGAGAAAAATTAGACATTCATTAGCTTCTACAAAAGAGTCTAATTTTTTCGACCCGCATACAAATTGTTAAGCGACCCGTAGGGCAAAGATTTGGCTTCATCTTGCTTTATTAGTTGCATTATTCCTCGAATATAATCATTCGTTCTTTATCGCACCAAACCTCGAAAGCCAAATCTGCAGCGTTTTTTAAAGAATTTTTTCTTATCCTTATTCCTTTTTTTTATTGATGGGATTCTTTCTTTTTCTACAAAGCTGGGAAATTTGATTTTTTCGTTTTCGGCTCTACGCAGAGGGGAATTAAAGGGGTGAATGCGTAGAGCCGAAAACACCTTTTTCTTTTATTTCAAGCCTTAAAGATTGACCAGAGCGTCGATATGTGCTATAATATTAAGTTGGCACTTTTAGGTAACAATTTGTATTTCTATGCTTAGATAGTGGGTATTCACATTAAAAATGTATTTATCCCGAATAAGCGGTAGGAATACAAGTACATTACTTAAAGGTTTCGTGGACTACCGTAATCTGGTCAATATTACATTGAGTGGATTTGGGTAGTTCACATGTCGAGGAAGGGTAACTTAAACAGCGATACGGAGGAAAAATCATGAAAGTAAAGTTTGAAGTGGAAGTAAAAAAGGTACATCTGGTAGTCAGTGGGGCTGCAGTCGCGGTATGGGCTGTACTCTTCGTCGTATTTTTTATTCTGGGGTGGTTACCTCTTCGAGGTGTCACCGCAGGCGGACGTCCTATTTACCCATGGGTTGAATCGACTCTCAATGCGAGTATGTACTGGGCGCTGGCTGGTCTTGTAATAACGAGTGTATTTTCGGGAATCAAAAACCTGAAATATATCGTTCTGCAGACCATTTTCGGCTTCCTGTTCGCATTCACCGCATTGTGGATTGATCGGCATCCATACGGGACTCCCGCCCTGAAACATGTTGCAGTAGCTACTGTGACGCTCTGTATCTTATCATTGATAGTTTCCATAGTGATAAGAGGAGTCAAGGTTTTATGGAAAAAATTTTGACGCTGACCTTTAAGATGTAGCTGGGCAAGACCAATCAATGATTGCGTCTTGCCCTTTTTAGTTTTATAAAAGATCGTTTTTTCGTCTCTGGAGGTACGGAAGAGATGAAAAAACACCGCTTTCCCCTCTACAAAAGATAAAAAATCAAATTTTCTAACCTTTAAAAAGAAAGAATCCCATCAATAGAAGTTTTAAAAGAAAAGAAAAAATTTTTAAAAAAATGTCCGCTTAACGTTTACGCATATCTGATGTTTTCATCCTGACTTTACGCAGGGACTTTATTTCACCAGACATACTTTGAGATTGTATAATCCCATCCACATCTTCATCAAGCTAAGGGATGAAAATATGGGCGGAATCCCGACATTCCTTTGAATTTATAATGACAAGTCGGGATGTAGCCAGATATGCGTTGTTATGTGAAGTATTACAAAATCTCTACCTTTAAAATTACTGCATATTAAAATTATTTTCTGCAAAATTGAAAGTTCCTATCATTCCTTCGTTGTTGTAACAATTAATACTCTTTGGTGGAAAATTGTCAGAGGTAAATGATTCAGGATTTTGATATTGTGTTTGGGTTGTAATTGAGATATTTTCTCCATTTGGGAAAATTTCTGAATAGTCAAAATAATCACATTGAGCATATTCGATTATATCATCAATGTCACCAGATTCTATAGTTTCTAATTCATAAGTTGAGTCATTGTATGTTATCTTGGTTGGTGTTGAATTGATTACATTGCAGAAAGGTACATCGCATTCAAGGGCATATTCATAATAAGTTGTATCATTCGTGAAAGAGCTGGCAAATTGCATGACTTTTTCTTTTTGCACTCGGTTTTCTACGAAGATGAAATCATTTGTTTCTGGGTTAAGAGTGAAAACAAATGCTCCATGACCTGGTCCATCTCCAAATTGTGTGCAATAAAACAGATCATCTGAATACTGGCAGTTGTTAAAGAAAAAACTATTAAGTGCGTTTTTAAGAGTTGCTAGTGTCGTTTCAGTATAAGGTGATGTTGTTTGTATTGTCTTGATTGAATATGATTCAGTTGGTTCAGCCCAAGAGAATGTAACAAAAACAATTTGATTTGCTTCTTCTATTTTATAGGCGATATAATCTGTTTCTTCTCCACACTTATTCAAAGATTGGTAACCTTTTTGTTGTATTAGACTTGGTTTGTTATCATCCGAGCAAATTCTATTGCCCTCATCGTTTATGTTTTCATTTTGTGTGACCGAAGTGTTCAAATTACTATTGAGGTTTTTGTCTATATCTTCCTCTGAATTTTTACACCCAACAAATAAAATAGATGTAAGCAGGACCGTTGTAAGCAGTAATTTTTTCATGTTTCTAAATATTTAATAATAAAAGAGATTTTGTAATATTTCGCCTAACGTTCGCGTGTATGCGACGTTTTGTGCCGGTATTGTTGCACTGATTATAGTATAACAAAGACGCTTTATTTTTAGAAGAGTGCTTAGTTTTAGGCAAACGTAGGCACAAAATGTGGGAGAGCGACGGCAGGAGCGAACCGCATACACGCTGTTATCAGACCCGAACCTTTTATTTTTCATCCTTTAAAAATAATTAGCGAAAAATAAAAGGTGAGAGTGCAACGGGGCAAGGTTTTGGCTTTGCTGAATGTTTTATGTTTTGCTGATTTTCAAAATTCGTTTAGCGTTTATTGTTGCGATAATGTTTGTAAGCCAAAACCGCAGCGTATTTTTCTGAAAATTTTTCTTCCTTAATTCTTTGTTGAAGGATTTTTTTTCTATTTAGCATGAAATTTTGATTTTTTCCGTTTTGGCTCGGGCAAGAGGGGTTGGGGGTGAATTGCCCGAGCCAAAACACCTTATTTTAAATTTTTTAGGCAAAAAGAAAGAGACCCAAATGCAAGCACTTGAGCCTCAGTCTCCGAAACAGTTTTAACAGTCGCGTTTTTTGAGCCAGCTTTCAACATCAGCCGAGGTATAGACATGTTCGGCAACTTGAACAATTTTCAAAAACACTTCTCTGCTTTCGGCTTTGATGTGTTTTTGAATAATCGCCTCAAGGTCGCACTTGTTTGAAAGGTATCGGACTCCTATCAAATGGTTGTCCATGAAATGGACTTTTCCTTTTGAAAGGGTATATCCAAAAACTGACTTCCAGCTTTCGGCGATTTTCCCCGTAGCGTTTTCGGGATTCCAAGAAATCTCGTCCAGCACCTTTGTAATTTGCATATTCAGGTTTGAGATCGCGATTGTCAACAAAGGTTCAACTATGGAGTCAGAAAGAGGAATTCCTTTGACCGCCAACTTCTGAAACTGCCGATCAATCAGGTCTGCGCGAAGGTAGGTTGTCTGAAAAAATCTCGAAATTCCTCTGATTACGTCTTCTTCAGAAAGATACTGTGAAAATTCCGCAACGTCTTCCGGTGTTGCCCATTCAACAAACAGAGCTTTGCCGATAGAAACCACTTCGCCTGAATCCAGCCCGAAAGCCTGACAAATGGAGATGGCA
>WJKQ01000017.1 GCA_014728975.1 Candidatus Peregrinibacteria bacterium
CGACTGTTTTTGCTACTATGCTGGCAGCCAACAACAGACAACTTTTGACAACGCGCAACTCAGGTATTTGTGCGGTTTTTAATATTGTGCTGAATTTCGGTTTAATTCCAAAATACGGATTTATGGGTGCGGCTGCTGCAACGCTGGCAACCGAAGTATTGTTAACCGTTCTGAGTTACCTCGCTGTTTTTAATCGTCTTGGTGAAAGAATCTGTCCGGCTTATATGGCGAAATTTTTGGTGCTGACACTTTTTGTTCTGTGCGTCAACATAGTTTTTCAGATTTTCGGTCTGTCAATATATATTGTTTCGTTTATTTCGTTCTTATGTTTCGTTGGAGGATTGTTCTTTCTCAATCTTTTTGAGGTCAGTTTGTTTAAACAGCTTTTTCCAGGAACAATTCGCTAATAAAAATGAGCTTTAAACAAAAAAGATGAAATCAATGTGAGAATTGGGCATATCACAACATTCTACAAACCGCTATGGGGCGGTCAGGAAATTTACGTCAATAATCTGTACCATGTCTTGCAGGAACAAGGATTTTTACAGCGAATTTATCAATTCGATACCGGCGTTAACGAACCGCAGATTATTAGGTTAGCTCCCATGAAACGGCTCAGAAAAAATATTGGGCTTGGCCTGGCTTTTAATTTGTCTCTGACGTCAAAGCTCAACATGTTACAGAAGGAGGATGTGCTGATTGTACATTATCCGATTCATTATTACCCAATTGCCTGGCATAAAAATAGTATTTTGTTGACCCATGGCGTTACCTGGGATTGCAACACTGGCTGGAAAAAAATTATCAAAAAAAACATCGATGCGATGGCTTTTGCTGCGAGTAAAAAATTTGTCGCTAACGACACCTTTTATTACCGGGAAATGGGATTAAACATCCAGCCGGGAACAGGCTTTTTTTCTGAAGTGTCAGCGAAAAAATGGTTTATTCCAAATTGTGTTGACGTGTCCAGATTTCAGCGGATTCAGCCAGATAAAAGATTGTTTAAAATGAATCTGATTCTGGTCCCAAGAAACTGGAATTATCCAAGAGGTATTCATCTTGCAGTATTGGCGTTTTCAAAATTCGTACAACGATTTCCTGATAGCCGATTGGGATTAGTGGGAGATACGTTTGAGTTTGTTAGAAAAGGTGAAAAATATAAACACTTTATTAAAACATTAATTACAAAACATAATTTATTCGACAAAGTCATTTTTCTGGGTAGAATTCCATGGTACGAAATGCCTAAGATTTATTCTTCGTCTCAAATGACATTAATTCCATCACTGGGTGTTGAAGGGACTTCACTCAGTGCATTGGAAAGTATGGCTTGTGGAACAGCAACTATTTCAACTGATCGCGCTGGACTTTTAGATCTGCCTACTGAACATTGTCACGCAGATGCGGATAGTTTATATCAAAAAATGTTGGCTGTTTTTGAAAACCGCCACGAGATCGGACAAAGACAACGAGAAATTGTTACAAGTAAATTCAATTTAACTAATTGGAAAAAAGCCTGGATAAATGTGATTGAGAAGGATTAACAATATAAGTATATTTTATAATGAAAAAAAATTTTAAAAGTGAAAAAACAATCAGTGCCACTTGGGATAATGTTTGGAAAGAAGAACCTCTTCTGGATTGGAATAAGGATTTTATTTCACAACTTGTTTACAGAACTCTTAAAGATGAAATTGACATTTCTAATCATCTGAGTATCCTTGAAGCTGGCTGTGGTAGCGGAAGAATTTCACTCAAGCTTGCGAAAAAAAATACGAAGCTAGCGTTACTCGATAGCTCGATGGTGGCTTTAACGATTGCCCGTGAATTTTCAGAGAGAAACCATAAAAGCGCCGCATTTGTACAAAATTCCATTTACACTATGGCTTTTAAAAATGAATCATTTGATATTGTGTGGAACGCAGGTGTACTGGAACATTTTTATTTTGAAGAACAGAGAATTATTATTGATGAGATGTCTCGCGTATGCAAAGTTGGCGGTAAAATTATTATTTTGGTACCTTATTCCAAAGCACTCCTATATCGTTTAGGTAAGTGGATGCGGGAAAAGTTGAATCTTTGGAAGGTCGGTAGAGAAGTACCATTGAATACCTTGAAAAAAATGCAATCAGAAAATTGTAAATTGATTCGGGAATATGTGGTTGGAACATCGGAGCAAACATTTTTATTGCCCAAAGGATTTAAAAAGATTACTAAAGCGTTTTTAGATGTTATTATTCATCTTGGTTTTGATAATTTTTTACAGAAGATAATTGGAGGATATTTGTTGGTTTCTGTTTTTGAGAAACGATCGAAATAAATATTTGCAGGCTTTGGAAGAAAGTGCAGAAAAATAATTTAATGATAGAATGTTAATGTTATAACTTACAAAATTTAATGGGAAAATCCTTAAAAATACAATACCATTTTATCAAATGGTTCCTGTTGTTTATTTTAGCTGAAACTTTGATTTTAATCAACTTAATAAATAGCGAATTGTTTATATTCAAACTGTTGCTGAACTATCTGTTTGTGCTGGCGCTCGTTCCAATAGTATTTGAAAAAGTGAGACGAGGTCGAATTGATATTTTTTCACCATTTGTGATATTCGAGCTTTCTTATATTTTATTATTTGCTTTCCCCGCACTTGATTTAGTAATATTTAAATCGGAAATAATACAGAGTGAAGAGTATTTTTATAATTTATCATTATTTTACATAATAATAGGATTACATTTTTTCCACTTGGGTTATTTCTCAAAATTTGGACAATCGGTATTTAAAAAGATAAAGAAAAAAGATAATTTTTGGTCAAAAAGCAGAATCAAAATTATAGTCATCGCTTTTTCATTTTTTAGTTTTATATCTTTTTTATTAATTATAGAAATGTCAGGCGGTTTCTTCTATTATTTAACAAACATAAAAAATGCCATGGTAAAAATTACAACAGGTTCCAGTTTTATTTTTATGTCTGTTGTCTTAATTAAAATACCATTATTAATTTGGTTTTACTATAACTTAGAAAAAAAACATTTTCCAAAATCATTTTATATATTTCTTATTTTGGTCTTTTTTTTGCTCTTATTGCTAGGGGAGAGAGGCCCGTTAATGTTTTTGATTGTATCAATGACTGTGTGTTATTATTATCTACGTGAACGTATCAATTTTCTAAAAATTTTTGTCATTCTAACTTTATTAATTTGTTTTTTAGTTGTTTATGGTCAATACAGGGAGTTGTCATCGGCAGGATTGGATACAAACAAGATAGATATTAAACTGTCATATGTCTTGGATGACTTTTATAACATTTTTGTTGGGCAGTTCGATCAATTTGAAAGAGTAAAAGATATCGTTAAATATGTTCCAGATAAAATTGATTATTGCTATGGGAAAACCTTTTTTAATTTAATATTAAAACCAATTCCTTCGAGAATTTGGGCAGAAAAACCGCAAGGTGCTGGAGTGGTAGTAACGAAAGCTTTATATCCGAAACATTTTGCAGCGCAAGCTAC
>WJKQ01000018.1 GCA_014728975.1 Candidatus Peregrinibacteria bacterium
CTCAAATACCGATACAAAACAGGCCTCCAGCGGTATTTCTCTAATCGTTATATTTACTGAATCTTCCGCTGTTTTATTGTCAGATCCCACAATTGTTACTGTAGCGGTATAATTTCCGATCTCAGTGTATTTATGTGTAATTGTCGAGGTTCCGTGAATTGGGGTTGTTCCATCTCCAAAATTCCATCTGTAAGTGGTGATCTGGCCTTCGTCATAGGAAGAACCGCTGGCATCAAAAGATACGGTCAAAGGAACATTTCCTTCTATTTTATCCGCTTCAAGCACAGCAACAATTCCCCTGGATTCCACTTTTATTACTCTGGTCGCGGTGCCTGTATTACCATCTGCGTCCGTTACCGTAAGTTCCGCTGTATATGTTCCCTCCGAGGTATAAGTATGGGTCGCGGTTTCACCATATTCGTCGGTAGTGCCGTCGTTGTTAAAATCCCATTCGTAATCCACAATATTATTATCGCTGTCGGTTGTTTCGGAAGCATCAAATACAACTGTAAAAGGGAGTGTTCCCGTAAGGCTTAATTCGCCCTGTTCGAGAGCGGGTTCGGTTTTTATAACAGCTTCCGGAGATCCGGCTGGAGCTCCTACGGTGATTGCTTTTGTAGTTTCTCCTTCCATGTCCTCTTCGTCTGTTACTGCAAGTTTGACTTCGTAAGTTCCTTCATTAAAAAAGGAGTGGGAAACTGTTTTTGTTATTTCGACCGGGGTTCCGTCGCTGAAATCCCATTCATATTCTTCAATCTTTCCGTTTGGAGAAGTTGATTCGTCCGCTTTAAACACATAATTTATTCCCACAATATAAGTTTCAGGTTCATCCACTACCGTTATTTTAGCTTCAGGCAGTTTTTCTTCCTCAACAATTATTTCTTTTTCCGTCACAGCGTATTCTCCTGTTGTTGAAACTACTCTAAGTCCAATCAAATATCTTCCGATTTTTTCAAATTCATAAGTAATGTTTACGCCTTCGTCGTCATCGTATTCGCCGTCTTCATCAAGGTCCCATTCGTAACGATCGATAGTACCGTCAGGGTCCACGGATTCACCGGCATCAAATTCAACTTCAAGGGGAGCGGGACCAGACTGTGGATCGGCTGTAAAAGTAGCTGTGAGTGCCTGGTTGGCTATACTTACAATAACACTATATTGATCCTGGAATTCTTCACCGGTATTTTTATTTCTTTTGGTAACTGTCAAAAGCACGTCATATCTTCCCTTCTTATCATATTGATGAGCAACAATCTGGCTTGTGCCCGTTTCATCATCTCCAAAATCCCATTCGTAAGAAATTATCTGAAATTTTTGTTTATCTATAGGCACGTTTGAAGCATCAAATTTAATTTCAATCGGCGCGGTCAGATTTAGGGTTTCCTCCGGTTCGGTGATTATAGGTTGTTTAACTTCCGGCGCTACCTGGATTCTCTTTGCGTCCAGGTAAATATAAGCTACAAACCATAATATAAAGATGAAAATCAGGGTTAATCCCGCAATCAGACTCATTTTTAAACCAGATTTTTTGGCCGCCTTATCTCCTTTTTTAGCTGTACTCGCTTTAAACAGTCCTATCATGGTAAATACAAAAGTCACCAGAGAAACGAGGATAAAAACTATGTGAACAGAAGTTATAAGCCCATTGACGAATGACGCCTGATCAACTCCAAGAAGTCTTGCTATCGGGCTTACTTCCTCGTTTGCCTGGGCAATAAAAATAAATGCGAAAAGAAGGTAAAGAATCATTATTCCCCCAAATGCTCCCAGGCACCCCAACATAGCTTTTTTTCTTGCTTTTTTGCCGGGCGGTTTTTTACCGGAAACCGGAGGAGCAGTGGGAACAGTCTGTTTTCCTTTTACTTCTCCTATTGTTTTTCCAGGAGCGGGGGGAGGTGTTGGTTGCTGCGGAGGAAGTTGTCGCGGAGATGGAGGTGTAGCTGTTTGTTCAGGCGTTTGCCGCGGCTGTGGTGGAGGCGGTGTGGGAGGAGCCTCCGCTTCAGGTTTTACTTCAGGCTGTGTGCTTTGAGCTTCCCCGGATTCTTTAATATCCTTCATGTAATTATTAATTTTTGGAGTTTTTGGAGCCTGAATATCTTTTTCTTCTTCCTCTTCGCCCATTTCAAAATCCTGTGTTGTTTGTTTTTTTATATCGTTGGTATTTTTTGGTTCTTTTTCTTCTGCCATAGGATTAATGAGGTTAGGATTAGGAAGTTTTGAAAAATTTATTCAAATTTTATTTCTTGTGTTACAAAATCAGAATTTTCATAGAGATCTACAACGGTTAATTTTACCTCTGTTTTTCCCCATTCTTTTTCAAAATTAGTTTTCCATGTACCAGGCAGTGATGTTTTAAAATCCTGATCGTCATTTTTTATACCATTTCCATCTGTATCATAATAGATGTTTTTATCCAAGACGTAGTACGCAATAGGTCCAGTCGAATCTGAGAAATCCAGGGTTGCGGATCCACTTTCTCCCTGCAAATAAACAATTCCGTCTGAGCGCGGCGCAGGATCTATTTTTAATACCGCCGATAATCCCGTTTCTTGTTCGGGAGCCAGACCGGGTTCTGTAACTGGTCCAGGAGCCAGTGATGTTATGTCTACAGGATTTATTACTTCATCGCTGCTTCCTAGATTATCAATAACCGTCAATTTTGCCTGATAGATATTTACTGACGGATAATCGTGTATTGGCTCTTCTTCAACAGAATCAGTGTCATTATCGGGTGTCCCGTCTCCATCGCTATCAACAGAAGTATCAAAATCCCATTCGTATTCAGTTATAACAGCCCCTCTATCCGTATCCGCGGTTGAGTTATTATTAAATTGCACCTGTCCGTTCACAATGTCATAAGTGAATGCCGCAGTCGGAGGATCGGCCATCGGTATTGTAAGAGTATGTGTAACTTCGTCGGTATTTCCCTGATTGTCTGTAACTGTAAGTTTTATTGTATATGTTCCCGTTTCAACGTATAAACGTTCAGGATTTTCCGCCTGAGAATCAACATCGTTATCTTTGATTCCGTCACCGTCGCTGTCCGCGGTATCCAGATTGGAAGCAGTATCAAAATCCCATTTGTAATTTAATATTTCCGCTCCCGATTCTTCGTCCGCGGTTGAATTGTTGATAAATTGTATTTTTTTGCCCGCACTGCCCGGAATCACTTCAAATTTAAATGCCGCAGTCGGAGGTTCCGCAAGGCTGTCGACGTATATATTTATCGGATCGGAAACAGCCTCCCCTCCTTTGTCATCGACAACTTTTAATCTGACAGGATAACCTTCGAGATTTTTTTCCGAATAAGAATGTTCGATTGTCGCATTTTCCGTAGGTGTATTATTAAAGAAACCATCTCCTTCCAGGTCCCAGATATATTCTTCAATTTGACCATCCGGATCTTCTGATGAACTTGTGAATGAAATAGTATCGCCGGTGAAGACACTTGTAGAATCCACATTAAATTTTGCGACTGGAAGTTCGTTGGGACCGTTTGTAACGGTAATTTCCGGGATCTGTTCAGGCTCAAGAAGATCCCCGCTCGTTACTGATATATTATCCGAATCAGTGACTTCCACACCGAAACTATAGGTTATTTCTTCATCTTCCCTTCCAAATGTTCCGATTGTCAGTTTTGCGTTGGGTATTTGTGTTATCTGTATTCCAAGTGGTTCATCCGGATCATTCACATCAAAATACCACCATTTATATTTTACAATTTCTCCGTCTTCGTCTTCCGCGTTAAACAATCTCATATTAACGTTTACAGGGGTAACCAGGTCGGCGCTTTCTGCAGCTGGTATTGCCTGAATTGATGAAAATTCCGGAGGCATATTCACCACTTTTATCTGGGCTTCGTCTTCGTCTGATTTTTCCGGTTCATCCTTGTCGGAGACTTTCAATGAAGCAGTATAATACCCCGGATCGGCCGGACTGAGTTCATCGTAAGAGTGTGTCGCGGCTTTTCTGGTACTTTTATTTGTGTCTCCGAAGTCCCAGCTGTATGTAAGATCACGACCGGTCCCGTCGGTATTTTTGGATTCTCCTGCGTCAAAAGTCAATACGTCTTTCTTGCTGACTTCCACGGGAGTTGAAAGGTCGGGCAGTTCTTCCCCATTCACTCTCAGAGATATTTTTGCGACAGGATTTTCTCCATCGCCTATAAAGATTCGTTTTTTAATTGAATTATCGAAGTCCTCCTCATCATAAACCGTAACATCCACCGGGTATTTTCCCGATTGTGTATATGTATGTGGAATTCTCGCTGTCAAATCCATATCACCCGAACTTATGTCTCCATCTCCAAAATCTATTTCGTACGCTATCGCGTTTTCACTTACTAAATTAAATTCCATCAATGCATTTCCTTCCTCGTCCAGTTGGGCGGTTACTTCCTGATCTTCCGCCCAAGCTATGTCCAAGACGTTGTCTATGGTAATTTCCCGGGTATATGGTTCGCTTTCTTCCGGTTCACCTCTCGAAACATCCGTTGCTGTCAGGGTTACTTCATAATCACCTTTCTCTTTAAATTTAATAACCGGGTTTTCACCAATCGTAGTTCCCTCCCAATTTTCCCCTTGATTGCTGTCCGGTGAAATAGACCATTCATATTCAAACACATCGACAAGACCATCCGGATCGTATGACCTTCCTGCGTCTAAATGTACGGTTCCGGGTTGAGACGGTTCAGGAATTTCATAATCAAACAGCGCTACGGGAGGCTGGGATTTTATACTGAATATTTTTGAATCACTCATAACCTCCGGTGAAATGTCGCTGCTTACTGTCAGTGTTACTTTATATATACTTTTTTCCTCAAATTCATATGTGAATACGTTTTCCGTTGTTTCGTGTACTATTACCGGGTTATCTTCATCAAAGACGTCTTCGATCACCCATTCATAGCTTCTTATTCTTCCACCTGACGCGGATGATGAACGACCGTCAAAAGTGACTGGCTGGTTAATAAAAATATCTTCGTTCTCCGATGGTGACATTGTTATTCTTGCCGCGATTTCCCTTACATCAAGTGTGAAAATTTTACGGTCTATTTCCCCCAAAGCATTTTCCACTTCCAGTTCTATTTTATATTTTCCTTCCTCTTTGAAAGGGTTGTTTTCTTCGTCAAATTCCTGGACGCTGGCAAAATTGTCAGGTACATAAAGATCTCCAAAATTCCATCTAAATATCTCCACGTTTTCGGTTGCAGTAGCATCAAATGTAAGTCCCCCCTCTGCTTCCTGTAAAGTTACAACAACCGAATCTCTATCGGTCTTTAAAATACCCTGGGAATCATAATTCATTATAGTTATTGTTTTGGCCTGTTCACCCTCTCCGATTTTCATATCCAAAAAGATCTGAGTTGCAGGAGGAGATACTTTAATTACCAAAGTGCTTATTCCAGCAATATATTGTGTCGGTTCGTTTGAATGTATTATTACTTTCGCAAGGTAAGTTCCCGGTCTATGAAAAGTACACTGCCTGTAGGATTGTCCGAATACTTCTTTTTCTTCGGCTGTCAATTGTTCATATTCGGGGGCGATACTGCATGTAACTATATCTTCCTCCAACAGTTCTTCCTCGACAATCTCCGTCCAGTCAATATTTTTTGGGAGGATACTTCCTCCTGCCGGATCACTGCTTTCCAATACATCAAAAGTCACTACAAGAGGCGCATTACCGCTTACGACATTCGCACGTAAACGCGCGTTGACAGATCTTAATTTTTGCAGTTCGTCCACAAGCTCAAGCTGTTTTTCCAGAGCTTCAATAAGCATATTTCCCGCTCTATCGAGCATTGTACCGGAAAATTTACTTGGCGGCTGATCTGCTGGCACTGCAAAACCGTTTATAAAATCATCAAAAGTCAATCCTTCAATAATTCCCAAAAAAGAATCGCTTGTATATTCGTACTCGACCGTTCCGTCTCCTTCAGTTTCTATCCATCCAAATTGTGCCTTCATTTCATCATAAATATTTAGGATATCCAGTGTCGCCTCCGCTCCAAGATTTTCCAAAGACTGTCGTATTTCAATCAGATCTGAAATATATATTTCCATTTCCTGAAAGAAATCCTGTTTTAATGGATCAAAAATATTATAAAGACTGCCGGTTGAGGTAGAAGGGTCAACCAAATATCCACTGTCTAATCTTTCATCGTATTCTCCTATTACTTCACTCTTAAACCCCTCCCATGCTTCCCGAATGGCAGGATAATTTGCTTGTCTATCAGAAATAAGCTGTATCTGCTCGGTATAATATTCCACTTTTGAGATTGTTTCGTTTATTCTGCTGTATGCTTCCGAGAATCTTGGAACTTTTGTACGTAAATTTGACATCTTTTCTTTCACGCTGAAAAGGTAGCTTAATATATTTTGTTTTGTTACTGTGGTTTGTTCCGGATTCAATGATGGTTTTTGAGAATCGGTCACTATAGCTTTTAATTCTTCTATACTTTCCGCGAAAAATATAAAACTTCCGAAAATATTTTCAGCATTAGTTCTGACCTGAACTGAAAAAGCATTAAAACTTCCTCCCACGTTCTCTCCTACAACGTATTCTCTTCCATCTTCTTCACCTACTCCTCCGGCGCCTCTTATTATTGTATTAACAATAGCAAACGAACCCATTACTATGATCAGTCCGATGGCGGCATAAGTTATGGCTTTCTTCCCTTTTTGTGTTTTTTCTTCTTCTCCGGCGGCCGTTACGTAAAGAATTCCGCCGTAGATTATAATAATTACCGCCAACAGCCCCAGAAATCCCAATGCAAAGTTGACTATAGTGATTACATATTCCCTTACATCACTGGTGGTAGTCAGGGCTTCGTGAAACGGTTCCTCTTCCAAAGTTAAACTTTCCGTAGGTGAATATTCTTCGAAAGAAAGTCCCTGTTCTCCCGTTGAAAAAACATCGCTGTATTTAAGATCCAAAGCCTGTGCCGTTTCAGCAGAAAAAACCGAACCAA
The DNA here is from genome assembly GCA_014728975.1 of Candidatus Peregrinibacteria bacterium. Classification (GTDB taxonomy): domain Bacteria; phylum Patescibacteriota; class Gracilibacteria; order UBA1369; family LOWO2-01-FULL-3; genus WJKQ01. The sequence goes on from WJKQ01000018.1 coordinate 6,971, forward strand.
GTAAAAGTCCCGCAATTATACTTACCGAGAGAAATGAGAATATTTTCTTTATTTTATCCATAGGAATGATTCATCAAAGATTATAGTTTTTATACTTTTATTCTTCAATAGCTTCTATATTTTCATTCACTTCTTCCTGAGATGTCGTTTCTACTATCCCAGGCGCAGGTTCTTCTAATTCGATAAGTGTGTTTACAAGCGCGAATGCTCCCAATGCCAGAACAAGAGCAATTACTGCTCCGGTTATTATTTTTTTTACTTTTTCCGTAGCCTCTTCCTCACCTGCTGAAACAACATATCTGTATCCTCCGTAAAACAGGACCAAAAATGCCAGTATAGAAATAAAACCTGCAAGGTAATTCGTTATATTAATTATGATGAATTTTGCTTTATCCACATCCGGCAGTTCTTCTCCCGCTTCCGGGAAAATCACTCCTCTTACAACCACTTCAGATAAAAGTACGACAGCAAGTCCGACCGTCGCATAAATCACGTGGTTTTTGGCTTTTGTCATCGCCTCTTCATTACCTCCGCTGGTAATCAGAGTAAATCCTCTTATCACTATAACCAAAACGGCTATAGCTCCAACAAATGCCTCGACAAACCCGATCACCCCTCTTATTTGTAAAACTGTTTCTTCCGCGTATATTTGTGTTGTGGCGATATCCTCGAACGCCTCTCCCTGTTCTCCAAAAAACATTCTTTTTACGGCAACATCCGCAAGCTGAATCACTATTAATCCGATCCCGCCTGCTATAAGCGTGGTTTTTGCTTTTGAGGCTTCTTCTTCATTCGTGGTCGTGATTAATTTTATTGCCTGTATCACTATAACGATGATTGCAATTCCACTAACTACGTAGCGGAAAAAGTCAATAGCGAAGAATATCGGACTGGTTGCGGTTCCCACTCCTTCCTGCAGATAGTCGGGTGGAGCTTCGGGATGCTGTCCCGTTTCGACAAATCCAGGAAGTCCGGTTTCTTCTCCAATTTCCTGGATTTCCTTTAAAGGTCCAATGTATTCGGCGCCTTCCTGTGCATTTGCCACCGACATCTGAATTGTCAATGCCAGATTAACAAGAAGGAAGAGAAACACTGTTTGTTTAATAAATTTTTTCATTTTATGATGCTAATGCTCCAATGTTTTCCAATCTACTGGAAAGCACCGTGCTGACCAACGCGAAAGCTCCGTATATTATTAAAATTCCAACTACTGTTGCGATTATTAATCTTTTTGCTTTATTCATTTTTTCTTCATCTCCTCCCGCTGTCGCATATATAACTGCTCCTCCAATCAACACCAGGACCGCTATGGGGGCGATGATGCTGATCAATAGATTTGTAATTCCGGCTATCTGTTCCACCCCCTCTTTTGCATCAACTCCAGGATCAACGCCTGTGATTCCGGAATATACGTTTTTATCGACTTTATATAATACTCTGTTAATAAATATTTCCCCCACAAAAATCAGCAACAATCCACCGCCGCTGAATAAAACTCTTTTTCTTGCTTTTGAAACTTCTTCTTCATTTCCTCCCGCAGTTATAAATTTGATACCCGAAATCACCAGCATTAAAATAGCTAGAGTTCCTATTACGTATTTTATGAAAGTCATTAAAATTTCCACCTGTTTGTCGAATAGATGCACTCTTTCCAAAATTTCCTGGGGGCTTCCAAGTAAAGTTCCCGATTCCATTCCAAAAATTCTTCCGATATCCTGAGACATACTTATCAGCACAAAAGCAATTACCGCGTAAATTAATCCTCTTTTTGCTTTTGTTATTGCTTCTTCATCTCCTTGTGCTATTACCAGCCGAAATCCCAGTATAGTTATAAATAAAATACCTACCGCTACAACTATAGCTTTTACATAAGTTAATCCGCCAAGAACCAGTTTTTTTACTATGGTCTGACCTTCTGCGGAAGGCGGTGTCGGAATATCAGCTTTTTCATACACTTCGGGAGAGATCGGTAAAAATTGCGCAAAAGCACATATATTTGTGAATAAAGCGATCAGTCCCATCACCAACAAAAACTCAAATACGACCCATAAAATCTTTTTCATTTTTTTTGTTTTTTTCTTTTTTTTATATGTATATTTTACCAGATTTTAGCACTTTTAGCAATTAATATATTTATAACTTGCATTTTTCTGTTAGTGAATGATATATTTCAATTTGAAAGGCCCGTGCTTTTTAAACTTACCAACAAAAATGATTAAAAATTATTTAAAAAACAGCTTTGAGGAACTCACAAAGGTAACATGGCCCACTAAAAATCAAGCAGTAAAATTAACGATTATCGTTCTTATTTTTTGTATAATTACAGCTTTGTTTTTGGGGGTTGTGGACTATCTTTTTAATCAGGGATATAATTATTTACTGCGGGTAGCCGGAAGAATAGCCCCTCCATCAGAAATAATGACAGAGGAAACCGGGGGAATTGATATTTCCAATATCGAACTGGAAGAAGAAGCCGGGGGAACTATCGACGCAGAAGGATTAGAAATTGAAGAAACCGACACAACAGATAAACCCACAGAATAATGGCAAGACAAGTTGAAGGTACAGGCAGACACTGGTACGTTGTTCACACCTATTCCGGGTATGAGGATGCCGTACGCGAAGCTCTTTTACAGCGTATCGAATCTCTGGGGATGCAGGATATGATTTTTGATGTGGTTGTTCCAAAAGAAACTCAAATTGTTATTAAAAAAGGAGAACCCGTTACCGAAGAAAAACGTATTTTTCCGGGGTATGTTCTTGTTGACATGATAGTAAATGATGACAGCTGGTACGTAGTCAGAAACACTCCTAATGTTACCGGTTTTGTAGGCTCCGGCACTATTCCCGTTCCTGTTTCTCCGGAGGAATGGAAAGTAATAAAGAAACATATGGGACAGGCTGAGCCAAAATTTAAGATCGACTTTAATGTCGGGGATAATGTAGTGGTTTTGGATGGTCCTTTTGCAAATTATGAAGGGATTATCAATTCCATAGATGAAGAAAAAGGAAAGGTAAAAGTGCTTATTACAATCTTCGGCCGTGAAACTCCCGTCGAGCTTGATTTTACTCAGGTCAAGAAAAAATAACGTATTCTTGCATTTTAGGAGTAATTCTCTTAATCTTATGAGGAAGTTTTGTTTGTTTCTTTTCTTGTTCCTATGAGGAAGTTCACAATTTTTACAGTAATCCTTACAATTGTCATTTTGGTTGTTGTCGCGGAACTTTTTGTGAATGATTATTTGCCCCGTATTTTCGGCAGTGCAGACGTTTCAAATCTGGAATTCAGCCTCCCTGACAGTCTGAACCTTTCAGATAATACCGAATCCAATATGCTTGGAGCTGATATTGATTACAGTAATATTAATGAGCCTGAAAAATATGAAGAAATTACTTTAGGCGTTTCGGGAATCGATTCCGTTGATAATTCTGAAGATACAGAACCGGAAGATGCAAAAATTGAAGATTCACTGATTCTGCCTACTGATAACGATTTTCTTCCAATAAATAATGAAAAACAACAAAATCCAAATTATCCCGAAGCTGTCAGTTCCACGGGTCTGCCTGATTTTGAAGATGAAAATTTTTCATCTTTTTCCAGAAATGTTTATATTAGAGAGGATATGATAAAAAGTGCCGGATTTATTGGAGCCTACCTTGAGAAAGAGCCTCATAACGGGTTTTTATTCAAAACGATTTATATTGATGATTTAATAGATGTTGAAGTTCAAAAAACCGTAATAAGAACTGAAGATTCTTTATTTGCAAAAGTTTATACGTTTAAGATAGGACCGATGAGTTCCATTAATGAGATCTACGAGGTTTTAAAAATGAGAGCCGCTGAAGGTCTGAATGTCGAAATAAATGAAAATAATGAATTTGGGAATAATTCCTTTTTTATGAATGACGCAAGAAGACAGGAGGTTGCTTTTTTATCGGTAAGGTTGGGTTCCCTAATTTACAGCTTTTCGTATCCCAAAGAATATCATTCACAGATTAAAAATCTTATTACACTTCTGGATCTCGAATTTTAAGTTTTCTAACATTGACTTTCGCGTAAAAATACATACAATGCTTAGCGTTACGCGCTCAAATTAAATAAATTTATTAAATTCAAAAAATGGCAAAAGAAATATTAGCATTGGTAAAGTTACAGATTCCCGCTGGTAAAGCGAATCCTGCTCCGCCGGTAGGTACAGCTCTCGGTCCCCACGGTGTAAATATTCAGGATTTTTGCTCCCAATTTAACAATGAAACTAAAGATATGGGCGATGTTGTAGTCCCCGTTGAGATTACTATTTTTGAAGACAGAAGTTTTTCATTCATTAAAAAAAGTCCGCCAGCATCATTTCTAATAAAAAAAGCTCTAAAAATAGAGAAAGGATCCGGAATTCCACATAAAGAAAAAGTAGGAACAATCACAAGATCCCAGCTTGAAGAAATCGCAAAAACAAAAATGGAAGATCTCAGCGCAAACGATATTGATGAAGCAGTGAAAATAATCGCGGGAACTGCAAGAAGTATGGGTGTAAAAATCGAATAATTATTTGTGGGAGGACGCTTTTTGCGCTCCGTTTTACCACTTAACGTTAAAATTATGAAGAAAAAACATGGTAAAAAGTATAATGAGGCTTTAAAACTCATTGAAAAGGAATCTTACGGACTTGATGAGGCTGTTGAACTTTTAAAAAAAACTTCAATTACCAAATTCGATTCCAGTTGTGAAGTCCATTTTAACCTTGGAATTGATCCTTCTCAGGCAGAAGAAAATATCAGAACTTCCGTCACTCTCCCCCACGGAACCGGTAAAGATATTCGGATAGTCGCATTTGTAAGTGATGACAAAATAAAAGAATCCAAAGACGCAGGTGCCATAGAAGCCGGAACTGAAGATCTGATTGAAAAAATTGAAAAAGGTTGGACTGATTTTGATGTTGCTGTAGCTGCCCCCGATCAAATGAAAGAAATCGGAAAAATTGCAAAAATTCTCGGACAAAAAAGGCTTATGCCAAGTCCCAAAGCCGGCACCATAACCCCGGATCCAGCAAAAACCATTCAGGAATTAAAAAAAGGCAAGGTTGAAGTCCGTATTGATAAAGAAGGAAATCTACATAATGTTTTTGGAAAAACTTCTTTTGAAAATTCAAAGATTAAAGAAAATTTTTCAGCTTTGTTTAAAGCTGTTCTTGATGCAAAACCGACAACTGTAAAAGGTACATATATAAAAACCCTTACACTTACCACGTCGATGGGGCCGGGTATCCCCGTTGATACAAAGAAAGTAATTTCTGAGACCAAATAATGAAATTATGAATGATATAAATATTCCAAACGATGAGAAAGGTGTTTCTGGTTTAATGC
>WJKQ01000019.1 GCA_014728975.1 Candidatus Peregrinibacteria bacterium
CGGTTGTTCCGGTCGTATTCGAACCGGGTGGTGTTTTGGTTCGCATCTTTCAGCGTGATCAGGTTGTCCCGGTTATCGTACTCGTAAATGGTTTCATTATTCATGGCATCGATGACCGGTGTCAAGCGGTTTAAGGCGTCGTATTGGTATGAGGTGGTGTTTTCCATTTTATCGGTTTTCAACTCAAGGTTTCCGGATTTGTCGTATTCAAATGCGGTGGTGAATTGTTCCGTTTCAATCAGTACATCGGTTTCTTCGATCTTCCGGCCTCGGAGATCGTATTGAAAGGTTTTGGAAAAGGACGGGTAGATACTTCGAACGGACTGGGACGCGCCGCCTCCTGAACATGTAGCGCAGAATATATGTTGAAAAATGATGAACTGTAAAAGGCTGTTTTTGGTAATGAAAAAGGGATTATAGCCCCAAAAATACACTTTGTTTTAAAGATTTATGTTAGTAATTCAATGTGATAGCGTGGCCCGTCCCCGTTTCCATTGCCGGCCTCGTCCACGGTCTAACACAATACCTCCTAATTCCCTATATGATAGATATTACAAGGTTTTTAAGTTTTCATTCAGACACTAATTAAGTAAGGTGTCCCCGGAATTCCTTATGATACTCGGAAAACGCTTGACCGCGTGCGCTGTATGCTATTTCAGCAGGGGGCGGCTAAAATGCGAAAAGAGGGAGACCGGCTTATTATCACATTTCTCAGCCCTTTTCGTCTGGATCAAACCAAAACGCTAAAGAAGTGGACATCAAAGGTAAATCAGAGATACAAGGACGGGCTGAATTTTTTGGGAGGTTTATCCCTGGAATATGAAATAAATCCTCCTCGTGGAGAAGAGTATAAAAATAGTGGAGTTAAAATTGAATTTTCCGCAAAAAAAAATTGAAATTCAGCAAAATGTCGCAGTTATTTAACTTCGATATCTCTGAAGTATTGTGTCCCCGGAATTTGCGGAATTCGCCCCGGAATTCGGAATTCAATTCATTTATCTTCATTTTCCGCAGAATTTATCTGGTACATTTTATCCTCATAGTTAAGGCATCTTTTTTTGCTAGCAGCGGCCCAACGGTTTATTACATTTTGAATTAAACTATCTTCTTTATATTCTTTTCTAAAAGATGGATTATTTTTGTATAAAAACTCAATAATATCATCATCTGGTAGCTCTACATTTTTTCCTAAACAAAAATTACGAATTTGATCTAAGATTTGTTTATAATCTATTTCTTCATGAATTTCCATAGTATTACCTCTCAATCATCACTAAGGGCTCTTTAGATCTTCAGGGCGTAATCTTGGTGTATCAGGTGCCCTAGGAGGTTTGAATCCAGCATCAGATACAACCTGACTCGCCCAGCCAGCACAGTTTCTGGCGTTAATATTTGATAAATGATAATTACCAATTGAGTTAGAAATTATACTACTTTGTAAAGCAGAGATACTTTCAGGGCAGGCTTTGTATTCTTTAGCTATTAAAGCATTTTCTGATTGAATAAGGTTAGTATCATCTGAAACTTGTCCAGGTACAACAGAAGTTAATGGTTCAGGTCTCTCTGAAATAGTCCAACCCCTAGCTCCAAATCCAGGAACATTAACAGAAGCATGACCAAAAGGTGTATCTGGATGCCCACCGCGGGGTATTATATAAATTTGGATATTCAATATTTGACTACAACAACAAGATCTATTAGCATCATCAATGCATTCTGTTTTAGAGGCGTCTCCAGGTATTGAAAGTAAAATAACAAGTGGAGAATATCTAATAGCGCTAAATAAAAATGGCGAGATAGTTTCCCATGGTATTATATTAGGCTTTGAAATCACATCTTCCATTAATCCAAATGGGTCAATATTATTTATCGGATTATTTGATATATAAGTAAAAAGATTAATTCCTCCATTCATTCCAATAGGATCATTCTTTAAATATCTACCAATATACGAATTATAGTATCTATGGAGATTATATAGAAGATCCGTCTCCTGATCCCAATACTGCCCCGGAAACCTAAAATTATTCTCAATGTTTTTTACTTCAACAGTTATCTTCCCAAAAACCTCATACTTCCCACACCAAACAACATCTCCACCAACATCAATTATCTTCTGAGGCGTACCCAAATGATCGTTATGATAAAAATAATAGCTTGATCCAACCATCATAAATAAAGGATCAGTAGTCCAAGTGGAACCCGGCTTATATCCATAAGCCTTGATCTCATTCCCGCTCGCATAATACTCACCAACCAACCCCTCATCAGCATAATAAAAACAAGTCTTCGTTCCGGAAACCTCCTTCCACAAACGTCGCCCAAAAGGGTCATAATAATAAGAAGCAATCAGATTATCATCTCCGTCTCGAACCTCAGCTAGCCTGTCCTCCACATTATAAAGGTATTTTGTGACTACTCCGGCTTCTGTTTTCCGTATGGTGTTGCCGTTATTATCATAAACATAGCTCACTTCCTCATAACCACCCAGTTCATTATTCTGA
>WJKQ01000020.1 GCA_014728975.1 Candidatus Peregrinibacteria bacterium
AAATAAAGCAGTGCCGGGAGAAGGTGCGAAAGACGCGGATGTTATGTTTATCGGGGAAGGTCCAGGGAAAGAAGAAGATCGTCAGGGAAAACCTTTTGTTGGGGCGGCCGGACGTTTGTTGAATGAGCTTCTTGAGAGTATAGGTCTTGATCGTGATGATGTATTTATTGCGAATGTTGTAAAATGCCGGCCGCCCAACAACCGTGATCCCTTACCGCAAGAAATAAAAACATGTTGGCCATATCTGGAAAAGCAAATTAATTTAATTAACCCCAAACTAATTGTAACTTTAGGCAGACATTCAATGGATAAATTTCTTCCCGGTCTAAAAATTACGGAAGTACATGGACAACCCAAAAGAGCGAAAGGAATATGGCAGGAAAGACAGGTATATCTACCTCTTTATCATCCGGCCGTTGCGTTATATGATCCCAGAAAAAAAGCAACAATGTTTGATGATTTTAAAAAAATTCCTTTAATTTTAAAAAAGTTAAAAATAGAAGAAAATGACTCATCATAGATATATATCAATCATAGCCGTTTCCGGTGTTTTAGCATGGATCGCCTGGATTCTTACCATTTTAAAGTTAAATCCGTATGAATCGATGGGCCTTTCTTTGTCTTTTTTCTGTGTTACTTTGCTTATAGCCTTAGCTTGTACTTTTACGGTTTTGGGCTTTTATTTCAGAGTGTGGCTGTTTAAAAATGAAATATTTTATAAACATATTAATATTTCTTTAAGGCAGGGTATTTTTTTGAGTCTTATTGCTGTATTTTGTCTTGTTTTCCAAATGATGAGAGTTCTGACATGGTGGTCGGGACTCCTTCTTGTTTTTATAGCTGTACTTCTTGAATTTTATTTTTCCTCCAAGGATTCTGAGTTGGTCTGATTTATTTGATTAATTGAATATTCGGGATTGTTTACCGTTCTGATATTTGAAAGCGGCCACCATACTATCCATGCTTTTCCTCGTATTGCATCTCTGGGGACGTAGGCGTTCATGGGGTTATTTTTACATGTTGAAGTGGATGTCCCCATAAAACAGCTTCGTGAATCTGTACTGGCGTTTCTGTTGTCACCCAATACAAAATAATGATTTTCAGGTACTTCAAAAACTGAAAAACTTTCAATAAGCGGATTAGTATTACCTTTATTTTTTACGTTCAAATATTTTTCGTTAATTTCAACACTTTTATTTTCTCCCGGTTTTGTTATATAAACTTTCCCATTTTTTATTTCTACTATTTCTTCGGGGAGGCCTATTATTCTTTTTATAAAGTATTTTTCATTAGTGTTAGGAATTTTAAATACCACAACATCGCCCCTTTTTGGTTCGTTAAAAAGGTATGTTGCTTCATTTATAATTATTTTTTCTCCATATCCGTTTACACATTCACCATCAATAATGTTGAACGTATCGCACATTGATGCTCCGGAAACATCAAAAGGAGCAATCAACCATGTTTGGATTACAAGAACGAGTCCAAAAATTATAGCTACATTTATTCCCAAATCCAAAAACCAGAGAAGAATTTTTTTAATTTTTCGTTTCATGTTTGATTTTATACTTAATAAATCTTATATTTTTTGCTTTATGTTTACAATGTTTTGTTATTGATAATATAATAGTTATATGAAAAAGCATAGACATATTAAAAAAAAGAAATATCCGCTTTTTAAAACTTTTTTGGATGAGGGGGAAGAAATTGTAAATGTGGCTCACAGGCATTTCCTTATTTGGAAGATTGATTCATCAAAAACTTGGTTTTTTGGAATAATTCTTCCGGTATTCGGATATTTTCTTTTCCCGCAAGCATTGATTGCGTTCATCATATGGGGGGGCGTGGGAGTTTTTGGATTAATTTATCATTTTATAGACTGGTATTATGATGCATGGATCTTAACAAATTATGGTGTAATAGACATTGAAAGAAATGGATTTTTTGATATAACAACAACCCGTATCGAATATCATATGATTGAGGGGACTTCTTATACTGTAAAAGGTTTCTGGCAGACGCTTTTTAATTTTGGGGATATTATAATCGATAAACTCGGCGCTCAGACACATGTTGTGCTAAAGGACGCGTATCGTCCGAAAAGACTGGAAAGGCTGGTTATGAAATGTCAGGAGAAGTATGTATATGAAAGAAGTATTCGTGATCATAATGCGCTTAAAGATATGCTGTCGGATATGATTGCTTATCATGTTCAAAATGAAAAAATAGAAAATAAAAGAGAATAATCTATGTTTAATGAATTGTTGCCGATTGTGGTATTAATAATCCTGGTCTTTATTTTACTTTTATTTGTTTATGTGAAGTATAAACAGAGGAAAGTTTTTTCGGACAGAGATCTGAAATATCTAAAAATGCATTGGAATCGGGTGATTTCTGAATTTGATAATAATCCCAAGGAATCCATTTTGGACGCGGATATATTATTGGATTTTGCGCTTTCAAAGAAAGGTTTTGAAGGTAATCTCGGTGAAAAATTAAAATCTGCCGGCCCAAGGTTTTCAGATATAAACGGTATATGGAGAGCACATAAACTTAGAAACCGTGTAGCTCATGAACTTTCCGATATTGATGAAAGTGAAGCTAAAAGGGCAATAAAATGCTTTAAAAATGCTCTGAAAGATTTGGGTGCTAAATTATGATTTTTATGATTCGGATGTTTTATAAACCTTGGAATCGGTTCCTTCGATCCGAATAGGGAAGTCCAGTTCTATGTTTGTAATAATGTAATCGAAATTTTTCGGATCAATTTGAAGGTCAATTACTTCAGAGTCTTCCCATTTGAATACTTTAGGGAGTTTATTATCCAAACCAGTATCATCAGATTTAAAGAAAGCTGTTTCGATTTCGTTTTCAGTCATATTTTTAAGAGTCCAGTATGTTGAAGGTGAATTTTCTCCATCCCACTTTTTGAGGTAAAGGATTTTATTTTTTTCGTCTTTAAGTTCCAGATATATTTCATTTTGTTTATGTACGAGTTTTGAGAAAGTTCCCTGAATTAACATCGAGCTTGTTGAATGAAGTAAAAGGGTAAGAAAAATGCCTGTTATAAGAAGCTTTTTTTTGTTATTTATCAGTAGAATAAATAGAGCGATAACTATAACAGTAATAAAAATATTAAAACCGTTAATAAGTTTTTCGTTAAAAGTTATGTGTATGAATTCGTGCATTAATTGACCCTTGTATTTTTCAGTTTCCATGAATAAAAGCGGGAGAATAATAATTCCTGAAATAATTAAATTTTTTCTGGACAATTTGAATTCTTTATTTTTAATAACGAATATAAGACCGAAGATTAAGGTAAATATTATTGAAACATTTATATACCTTGTAAGAATGTCAGGTTGTTCTCCGTATTTCATGAAATATCCATATAAATGATAAATTCCCAGGGCCAAATTTAGTATTATGAAACTTAAAATAAAAAATCTTATTTTTTTAAATTCATGAGATTTTTCCTTATTAAAAAATATAACCAAAAGAATTAGAGGAATTGAAAGAACAGCCATGTTTAAGCTGTTGAACTGATTTAGAATTGATTCTCCAAGTGCAACAATATTGTTTAAATTCAGTAAAGTTGAAAAAATTGAAGGTATCTTGTTTATTACATCTGAATAAAGAATACAGGTGGGGATGGCCGCAAGTATTAATGCCGGAATAAATATAAGAATTGTTCTTTTTTTGTTTTTACTGAGTATAAATTCATTGATTATTATTGCAAACGGAGTAATAAATCCAAAAGGCCGCAAGAAAATAGATAATATTCCGAGGATTATTGCAATGGTTTTATTACGAATTTTGTTTTTATCAAAGGATTCAATATAAAAATACAAAAGCCATACATTTGTTACAGCGAATAGGGTTTCGCTCATTACGGATTTCTCATAAGTTAAAAACTGGGGGATAAAAAGCAGTAATCCCGATATAATAAAGATCGTGACGTCTTTTTTTATGAATCTTTTGAATATTTTGTAGAGCGGAAATATTAGAGATGAAACAAGAATTGAATGAAATACCAATATGGCTTTATACGCAATCACAGGTTTAAACAATGCATAAAACAATGAAAATATTATCGGAATCAATGCTGGAGGATTTCCTCCGGGAATACTCCTTAATTCCTCACAATTTACCAGTTTAAAATTTTCAGCGAAATATCTTGATATCTGAACAATACAACCTTCATCGGGTATTATTGTCGGTCCGTGAAAAAGCAGAGTAATTAAGATTTTTACGGTCAAAATGCCTAAAAAAAGTAAGAAAAAATATAAATATGGTGTTTTTTTCATAAGAATGTTTGTATTCTTTTTTATATTAACATTTTGTGGTATTTTTCAATAGTAATTGAATATATCTATGGAATTTGAGTCTGTTATAGGTCTTGAAATTCATGCACAAATATCGACAAAATCGAAAATGTTTTGTCGTTGCGACAATGATTCGTTTGGAAAGCCTCCAAATATAAATGTTTGTCCGGTTTGTATGGGTTTTCCCGGTCAGCTTCCGGTTACAAATGAAGAGGCTGTGGAAAAAGGTATAATGACTGCTTTGGCATTAAACTGTGAGGTACTTGAATATTGTAAATTTGACAGAAAAAATTATTTTTATCCGGACAGTCCGAAAGGTTTTCAGATTTCCCAATTTGATGAGCCTCTTTCTATAAACGGCTATGTGGCGGTTGAGATTTATGATAAAGAAGGAAAAGTTGAGCGTAAATTTAGAGTGGAGATAACGAGACTTCATCTCGAGGATGACGCGGGTAAGCTCACCCACGTGAAAAACGGTTCATTGGTTGACTTTAACAGAGCGGGAACACCTTTGATGGAGATTGTTTCAGAACCTGATATGCGCAGTGCCCGTGAAGCAGGTTCGTATGCTCGGGAAATACAGAAAATATTAAGATATATTGGAAGTAGTGAGGCGGATATGGAAAAAGGTATGATGCGTTTTGATGCAAGTGTTTCAATTCGTCCAAAGGGAGAAAAGAAACTTTATGCGCGTGCGGAAATAAAAAACCTAAATTCGTTTAAGGCTCTTGAAAATGCGATCGATTATGAAATTAAAAGGCAAATCGATCTTTGGGAAACCGGAAAACCTTTAAACGGACTTACTACCGTTGGTTGGGATGACGAGCTCCAAAAAACTTATTTTATGCGTGAAAAAGAGGAAAGTGATGATTACAGGTATTTTCCTGAACCCGACATCCCTCCAATTCATATAGATAAAAAGATGATTGAAAATATAAAAGAGGAAATACCTGAGCTCCCAAATATTAAAAAGAAGAAGTATTTGGAGAAATACGGGTTAAATGAGGATGATGCAAGGATTTTGTCGGGAGATCTTAAGCTGGCTCAGTATTTTGAGGAAGTGGTTGGTAAATGTAATAATCCCAAAAAAGCTGTTTCATTTATAAATACGATTTTGATGAAACACCTTAAAGAAGAACTTATTGATGTTGATGAGCAGAAAGTAAGTTCTGATATGATGGCGGAATTGATTAACCTTGTCGGGGATGGGGAAATTTCAAATAATCTTGCGAAAGGTGAAATCTTTGAAGAAATGTATAAAACAGGCAAAAGTCCTAAAAAAATTATTGAAGAAAAAGGTTTTAAACAAGTCAGCGATACCGGAAAAATTGAAGAAATCTGTAAAAAAGTGATTTCTAAAAACAAAAAAACCGTTGAAGATATCAGAAAAGGAAAAGATAAAGCTTTTGGATTTTTGGTTGGCCAGGTAATGAAGGAAATGAAGGGGCAGGCAAATCCTGAAATTGTTAACGAAACTTTAAGAAAAATGTTGTAGATCAACGATTTTTGATATATCATTTCTTTTGAATTTAACTTTGAAAAATATGTTTGCGACTTCGGGGGACATTCTCAATATGTCATTGGCTATAGGTTTTATATTGTTAATTATTTTTCTTTGTATTTTGATTTTTTATGGAATTCTGATTTTAAGGGACACTTCAAAAATGATAGAGGAGGTTGAAGAACTTGTAAGCAGGGTGCATAAAACAATTGTTGAGCCTCTTAGAGCTGTTGATTATATTATTGAAAGAGCAATGCCTTATATTGAAACGATTCTGGAGAATAAAAAAAGGTCGAGGAGAAGAAAATAGTCAAAGATTCTTTTTAAGGACTTTTATCGGAAATTTTATTGTGGCGTTTATTATTCTTTTTATTCTTGAAGGTTGTTGAATTAATCTGTAAAGCCATTCAAGGCTGATTTTTCGTATCCATTTTGGTGCTCTTTTTCTTTTACCTGTGATAAAATCAAAAGCTCCACCTACTCCCACTGCAACTTTAATTGTTTGAAGTTTTTTAAGATTTCTT
>WJKQ01000021.1 GCA_014728975.1 Candidatus Peregrinibacteria bacterium
AATTTCTCAAGAAGAACTTGTTAGGTTGATGGATGCTCCTGATGGGAAAGATTTAAAGTCCTTGCGAGACAAGGCTATTTTAGAACTTTTGTTTTCAACAGGTCTTAGAGTTTCAGAGCTATGTTCTCTTGATAGGGATATAGATTTAAGAAAAGATGAAATTTCAATTAAAGGTAAAGGGGGGAAAATAAGGGTCGTTTTTCTATCACAAAGAACAAAAGATGCTTTAATAGAATATTTGGATGAAAGGACAGACATTGATGAAGGTGCGATGTTTATACAATTAAGCAATAATGCAGATGAAAGAAAAGATGATTCAAGGCGCTTGACACCCCGTTCTGTTGAAAGAATTGTAAAAAAGTATGCAATAAAAGCTGGCATCTCAAAAAAAGTTAGCCCGCATACAATTAGACATAGTTTCGCAACTGATTTATTGCAAAATGGGGCTGATTTGCGTTCAGTACAAGCTTTGTTAGGGCATGCAAATATCTCAACGACACAAGTATATACTCATGTTACAGATAAACATCTTCGTGAGATTCACAAAAATTTCCATAGTAAAAAAAGAAAATAAAAACCCTTAATTTAAAGACCGAGGTTGTTGGGGTTCATTTTTGTTTATCATGTTGTTTATAAACGATACGAATCACATTATCTTGCTTTAAAAAGGGTATTTTGATTCTTTTTTTAAAAAATATAAAATTAGTTTTTCTGTTTTTGATTGAACCATATCTTTCAGTCGGAAGTCCGACCTCCGACCGTTGGAAGATAGTTTTGTAATTCAAAGTTCTTTGTTAGTTTTCCTTATCATGTAAGGTGTGGATGACCTTCCCCACCTCACACCACATAGAGTGTAGAACAAAACTTGAATCGTAAAATTCCGCAAAAAAAATAAATCATTTTATTTTTTACAGATGTTATTCTTTTTATATATCTAATAAAAATCTAAAGGACACCGTAAAGGACACGAAAATAAAGTTATCCACAGGTATGTCCTTTACAAATGTCCTTTAGGATTTAAAATATATAACAGATAAATAGTTCTTTATATATCAAGAAGTTGGCCAACTTCTAATTTACGCTTTTTAAGCGCACTTAACCCGCCCGACCGGTGGGAATAAAAGCCACTAACTGGTAGTAGAAATAAAAATAAAAAACCTCCATTTTTTTGTTCCTTTATCTCAAAAAATTGTTCTTTCTTTCGCCTCCAATCTCCTTCTAATTTTATTATTTTTATTTTTTTATTTTATTTCTCATATGCCAATTAGTTAGTGGCTTTTTCTTATGTATAGTTATCTCCTGCTTCGCATAAAGCTACGCAGGACAGGCCTCACTTCTCCGCCGGCTGGCGGATACGGAAGGGCGTAGCAGAAAAATACACAGGGAAATACACAGGGTTACCTTGTGTATCTTTGTGTGTTTTAAATAAATGGCTTTGTTGAGCCCCGTCTGACGGGGTTGAGCCAAAATATAATCGGGTCATACTTTGACCTGATTATTTTTATACGAAAAAGGTTGTATGACTACTACTTTACGTGATATCTATCTCTAAGCCCTTTCACCTCTTCCTCTTCTGCTTGTTCTATTTTTTGTTTTCCTTCTTCTCCGAGTTTTTTCAATTCTTCCTCAGATAATTCTGAAAGCTCTATTGCTCTTTTTTCTAAATATTCTTCTGTGTTTTTATTAGGATCGTCCAAAACTTCCTCTAAAAGAGCGTGCAAAATATATCCTATTTTTGGCCCCGGTTTTTCTTTTGTTATTTCCATAACCCTACCGCCGTCAATTTTAAGCATTTTTACAGAAATTGGGTCTCTTAATGCCTCCTCTATCATTGATTTGTATTTTCTAAATCTGAAAGGTTGCTCTTTTGGCCTTCCTGTTCCTACCCTATCGCATATTCTAACCCTCATAAGTTCCCAGATATTTTCTCTTCCAACATTTCTTATCATTCTCCTTACAGCAGATAGAGTTATGAGATCCGGATCGGAAAAGAACATATGCCATCTGGTAAGTTTGTAAACATTATCTGTGAACTCTTTTGAAAAATTCAAAGATTTCATTATTTTTTTGACAATTCTTGCGCTTACAACCTCATGTCCGTAAAATGTATAATCATTTTTTTCTTTTGAAAATCTTCTTGATTTTGGTTTTCCTATGTCGTGCAAAAGCGCTGTCATTCTAACTTCCAAACTCCAGTTTTTGTCCGCCGCATGCTGAACAGAACGCAAATGATGCTCCCAAACATCATAACTATGCGCTTGGTTTTGGCCTATCCCCATACCTTCTTGTAATTCTGGGGCTATATATTTTAGCGCATCAACTTCAAATAACATTTCAAGACCTTTTTTCGGTCTTTCAGACATTAAAATTTTTACAAATTCATCTCTTATCCTTTCTTTCGCTATTTTTTCAAGTATGGGGATGTTTTCTTTTATGGCTTTTTTTGTGTCTTCTTCAATATTAAAATTTAGCTCTGTTGCAAGACGAATCGCTCGCATCATGCGCAAAGCATCTTCCGTAAAGCGATCTTTCGCCTCGCCTACTGCCCTTAAAAGTTTGTTTCTTAAATCTTTTTCCCCTTCATATAAATCTGTAATTTCACCCTTTTTATCCATTGCTAACGCGTTTATTGTAAAATCGCGCCTTGCAAGGTCTTCTTTTAAGCTATTGCTAAATTTTACAGAGTCAGGCCTTCTTGAATCAGAATACCCCGACTCTTTTCTGTATGGAGTTACTTCAACTGTTTTTATTGTTTCATCTTCAACATCTTCATTTACAACCCCAACAGTTCCAAAATCGTTATTATAATAAGTATTTTCAAATAAGTTTTCTATATCCTCCGGTTTTGCGTTTGTTGTTATATCCCAATCTTTTGGCTTTTTCTCGCTTAGTATGTCTCTAACACATCCGCCCACAAAATACGCCTCAAAACCGGCGTTTTCTAATTTTTCAGCAATATTCATAACCTCTTTTGGTATTTTATTAAAAGGCATACAGATATTTTATTATATATTTTGCGTTTTAGCTAATTTATGATTAGAATAGTTAAATGCCCCTGTGGTGAAACGGATATCACAACGGTCTTCGGAACCGTCGTTGAGGGTTCAAATCCTTCCGGGGGCACAAAAATCGCAAATGCGATTTTTTTTGCGCCCGGAGCAAACAAATTTCTTTGTTTGCGTGAGGATTTGAACGGCGGAGCATGTCGCGAGGATCCGCCGGTCGGCGGAGACATAGCGACAGCGAGCCGCGTCCAGCGGGACTTATTCTTTTTACGAAAACTTGAAGTAAAAAGATTAGTAACCGTGGGACAAATCCTTCCGGGGGCACAAAAAAATCCGAGGAATTTCTATTTTGATTTTAAGCTTGCATTTTTCCTTTACTTATTGTAATTTATGTCACAGGAGGTCAAGCTAAGGCTTGGCTTAATTTGTATCACAACAATTGAAAAAGGAGGTGTAAAAAATGGAAATACTGAAACCGTCTTTTAATATCGAAGGCGAGATTGATGGTGAAGAGATTCTAAAGAATCTTGAAAGGCATGGAAGAACATGCTACAAATCCGAGGACAAAATTACTCCGGATTCTGCCCGCAAATTCATTGCAGGAATCCTGAAAAGCGGCCATGAATCCGTTATCGAACACGAAAAGGTAACGGTTCGGGTCATCTGTGACCGTGGCGTAACGCACGAAATTGTGCGTCACAGAATTGCTTCATACTCACAGGAATCGACCCGCTACTGCAATTACAGGTCGCGCGGGGTTAAAGTTATCGAACCGTTTTTCTTTTTGGGCAATAATAAAAAGTACCAGATTTGGCTAGACGCAATGCGTGCTTGCGAATATGCCTACAATGCTCTAGTCGAAGCGGGGGCTACTGCACAAGAAGCAAGAAGTGTTTTGCCAAACTCTCTCAAAACAGAGATTGTAATTACCTACAACTTGCGAGAGTGGAGGCATTTTTTTAAACTCCGTTGTTCAAAACGGGCCCACCCCCAGATGAGAGAAATTGCCATTCCCCTTTTACAGGGATTTAAGCGTTGTATCCCTGTAATCTTCGATGACATAGCAGTATAATGGTCCATAAGCCCCTTGCAAAAAAACTCGCTCGGGGCTTTTCCTTTTGTAAAAGCGCTAAAGAATTTTGCTGTAATTATTTGTGATTAACCCGTAGAAAAACTTGGAATTGTCAAAATTCATGGTGAAGTCATTCAAATTTTTGTGACTAGACATCACTACCACAGATTGCGAAATGCGTTCAAGCTATTTTAATAATAGGGCACAAAAACACAATAAGATTACTTGAATATTTTTTTAAGGGTGTCCCAAAAAGTAAATACTCCTTGTTTCCATAAAAATTCTCTAAAAAAGACTTTTGGCCTCGTTACATTTTCAAGCCTTTTCTTTTTTACTGCTTCAAAGATTGCATCTTTTGTTTTTTCCTCTGCTTTTATTATCGCATAATCAGTATTTAAAAAATCAAGAAAGTGCGTATCCGATGTCGATATTAAAGGTAAATCATATTTTTTTGCCATTTTTTGGGCTTTTTTGTTTCTATTAAAGATTTTTGTATAAAACCAAGAATGTTCTATCGCATCAAAAACATCTATATTTCCTTCAAATTTTTCTTTTAATGGAGAAAAACCGTAAAAATAAGGGTGTGGAGCGATTATGAAAATATGCGGATTTTCCTTTTTATATTCCCTAAGTGCATTAAA
>WJKQ01000022.1 GCA_014728975.1 Candidatus Peregrinibacteria bacterium
ATTTATATTTGTAAGGCGTTCGATGATTTTGCCTTGATCTGGAGTATCGTCCTCAATTTTTTCTAAGTTGTTGAGTCTTTCGTCGGCTGTCTTTAACTTTTCAACAATTTTGCCATGAAAAGCTGGAATTTTTTTAAGTACTTGTTTTTGAAGTTTTTCGTCTCTTATTCCTCGTTCAACAAGAATATCTAAAATCTTTTTCTTAAGGGAACTATTTTCGACCATTTCTCTAGAATTTTTAATGTATCCACGTTTCTTATCAATTTCTTTTTTTGCTTTTTTATAATATTCAAGTTTCTCTTTTGAGAATTTTTCAGGAATGATTTCTTCGTGTGGTTCAAGTTTTTTGCCAAATTCTTTTAAAAAACTTGTTTTTTCTTTTTCGGTGATTGGCTCCTGACCCATGAGGGTATTTTCAATATTATTAATTTCTTCTAATTTTTCTTTTGCTACAGAAACAAATCCTTCTGTATATTTTTTATCGTTTTTCAAAACTTCATTTAATGCCTGTTTGAGCTCTCCTATTTGATCTTGAATCAGAGATTTTAGTTTATTGGGAGATTCAACTTTTACCTCCTTAGAGACTTTATCTTCAATTAATTCTCTTTCAGGAACAATACGTTCTGATGATTGTTGTGGCTGATCATCAGGGCTTCCCGTATTCTGGAAAATTAATCTTGTTTCTTTAAATATTTTATTTTTCATTTTTATTTTAGTGATTTTCTAGTTTGTTTAAGAGGTTGTTCATTTTTCCTTTTTCTTTTTGGCGTTCTTTTTTTTCGGTGTCTTTTTTTAGCAGTTTTTCAAAGTCTTTCTTCATTTGGACGACTCTGTCATAAAGTTTTTGCAATAGTTCGATCTGTTTTTGTTCCGCTTTTTTTTCTTTGGCGTTTTCATCGGTGAAAAAATCTATAAGTGTTTCTTGTTTTTCTTTCGGTAGTGTTTTGATCTTACCAATATATTTTTTTTGCTCCTTTTCAGAAAGGCTTTTGAATTTTTTGGAGGCTTTTATGAGCTTCCTTAATTTTTCATTTTTTATCTCTGAAAGTTCCGCCATTTTTTATTTTTGTATTTTTACTTTGTTATTTTACCATTATTTTTGCTTTTTTTCAAGTTCATATGCTGTCTGCAGGTTGTTGCCGGTTACCCTGGTCCGGACTTCTTTTCTTTGTCTGTTCTTGTATTCTGTGTGAGAAGCTCTTCTTTCATTCGTTACTTTTGCCTGCAAATCTACTATTTGTAATTCCACGGGGAAACTAACTCTCCTTCTGTCTTTCGTCCAAAATGGAAAATCAAAAATGACATGCAGCGCCCGATAAGAAGGTGAGGAAAATTTATTTTCATAATTTGAGCCTCTGTCTTCAAGTAACTCTCTGTCATCCACTTTTACTGAAAGATCACTGAAAAGGTTTTCAGCTTCACGCGGATCGGCCAGTGCCATTCTTAAAAATTCCTGATTTATTCCCAGATTTTTCGTCTGGCTTACTCTGATGTTAAATCCTGGGAAAATTGCTGTGTCGGGATTAAAAAACAGGTGGTAGAACAGCTTCATGGCTTCGGCCGCGTTGTAGGTATAAATCCGGGAACCTGTTCTGTCCAATACGTTATCGGTTCTGTTCTCCGGTTTATGAAACAGTTTTGCTATGATCTGCTCTCTGCTTTTTTTCCTTAATTCGTATCCCATAAGCCGCATAGGTACCATAGTTGAACGAGTGGGAACGTAGTACCAGTCTTTATTGCCTCTTTTATTTCCGTTTCCATGGTCATGATTTATTTCCATTTCTGTGCTTTTTTTGAAATTTCTTTTTAAAATTTTGTCGAGCTCCGAAAATGCTTCGTCTATAAGTGACAGAAATGGATCACTTTCAATATAGTCAATTACCGCCGCTATTCTCAAAAGAGCGCAGGCTTTTGAAATGTGATGTCTGTTTCCTTCTCCTGATGCTGTTTTGAAAACCGTTATTATACCTTCTGTGGTACTGAAATCTTTAAGTTCGTCGGGAATTTTTCTCTGTTTTGGATTACGGATGTATTTATCATAAAATTCGACTGCTTCGGTAAAAATTTTTTCCAGGTATTTGAGGTGGTGTCTGTTATCCATGTCAATGTTGTGCGTATATAAAAATTTTTTTACCTCACTGACTTCGGTTAAACCTAAAGTTTTGGCGTCCAGCATCGATATCTGACTTCTTGGATCGCGAAGATACGGTCTCAGGTCCGCCGTTAATACTTCTTTTAGAGTTATTCTCGTTTCTTCATTTATTCCCTGAACCGCGCTTAGATCGTCATCCAAAACTATTTCAACTTCATCTCTTGTATCATCAACTTCAGCTACTCCGAGAGCCCGTGCCGTATTTGTAAAAGCCGATATTTCATTCTCTTTTTGGCAAAATTCTTTTAAACCTGGTCCTTTATTTCCCATACGATAAATTAATAAATTGTTTATTAAAATAACATTTTTTTGTTAAATGTCAAGGCGCTTAATGGCGGATTTCGTCTTTCCGTTAATTTTTGAAACTTTTATAAATTCTATAAAAAATATAGAGAATTTTTTTGAAAGGATATTCCATGGGAGGATGGTATGAAACC
>WJKQ01000023.1 GCA_014728975.1 Candidatus Peregrinibacteria bacterium
GTAATAGAACCTGTGATTTTAATTATTATAGGTTTAACTGTTGGTGCGGTTGTGGCCGCCATAATGCTTCCGATAATGGAGCTTTCAAATCTGGCCGGCGCACTTTAGCTTTCTATTTTTAAAATATTTTATAAATATTGCAATGACTGAAAGTTGTGTTTTGGCTGAAGAAGGATATAATTGTCTAGTAATTTAACCTTATTCCAAATATGAAAATTCAAAACAAAAAAGGTTTTACCTTAATTGAGCTTTTGATTGTTATCGCAATCATCGGAATTTTAGCTGTTGCGTTTTTACCAACGCTTCTGGGTGCTCCCGCAAAAGGCCGTGATACCCAGAGAGTAGCTGATCTTCAAAAGGTACAAAAAGTTTTGGTAAATGCAAATTTGGCGGGAGATTCTTATCCGGACTCGACTTGTGTTAACAGCGATAGTAACTTTAAGGAATATATTGCTGAATTTGGCGGAACGATACCAACTGATCCGCAGGAAGATAATGCTATAAATGTAGAAGATCTTGCAAGTGCTTGCACGGGCGAGTATGCTTATGTAAATGCGCCTTCAAACGACTATTCTTTCGGTTTATATGCAAATATGGAAACAGAGGCGGCGGGTAATGTTTCCTGCGACGCGTTATCAGAGGATAACGCTGATTTATCGATTCCTCCTAAAAACGCCGAAGATTCCTGTTACGCGATTCTGACTCAATAATAAATTGTGTTTCCACCCGAGTGGAAGTTTAATTGGACTATAAGGGAGGCCGTCCTGAGACGGCCTCCCTTTTTAGTTCCTTTTTTTCATTTTTCTATCAAAAATTTTTCTTATATTTCGCGGTACAATCCTCTTTTTTTATGTCAACTAAAAAGTGGCGTTTTTGGCTTAAATAAATTGTTTCTCAAAGGTCGGGTGTGGTATATTTGAAAATTGGAGTAGTGTTTATTTTATGGTCCTCATTCCTACAAAAAAATTTATCGGAATCGGGAAAAAGTTCCTGTGCGGATTTATATGCTTTTGTTTATTTTTTACACAGGCAGGCTTTTCAGGCGCGGTTTTCGCGGCGGTTATCGATCCTCCTGATCCTCCAAATAATCCCGAAGTTATCTATGATCTTGTTGCGATTGTTATTGACACCGAACTTGATAAAGATACATCTTCATATTCAGGCCTAAATGATCAATTTCCCAATTATCTTAATGAAAATACTATTGGTGAAAGGATTATCAGGTATGCTTCGGATATTCAAAATGAAAATGATCTTACAGATGTTAAGATTTTGTTTTTTGACAAGGAAAGTGAAAACGTAAATGATCTTGCCAAAGCTTTGGAGAATCTTTATGTAAACGGTGATGGTACTCATAATAATCGTTTAGTTGGAGCTGTTTTAATAGGAGATATCCCGATGCCGGTCGTGAACAAGGAAGGCAACAGGTTTATGAGTATTTTTCCTTACGTGGATTTTTATGATAAAGCTTATGTTTATAATTCCGAAACAAAATCTTATGAAAGAAATATTGAAAGTGATTTCCCAAAGCCCGAAATCTGGCATGGAATTATTCGTGCTCCGGAAAGCGGTATCAGCGGAATGGAAAAACTCGCGGAGTATTTTGACAAGAATCATTTGTATTATTCCGATGTTCCAAATTATTCAAAATTTGATAAAAAGCTGTTTTTTGGTGATCTTACGCACGAAGAGGAAATGATGAACAGTGATATATATCGGTTTTATATTGATTATCTTAATTCATGGGAAGATCTGGCATACATGCGATATAACAAACATTGGGCCAACGAACTTGCCGGTGCCGCTCTTGAAGAAAATGATATTTCGGTGAATCTGGAAAGTCCTCCGGAATATGAAAATGAAAATTTTGATCCTGAAGAATTTTCCGAAGCGCTTGAAAATGCAGATCTAATGAATCGGATTCCCGATATTTATTCCAAACAGATAATAGATAAATATTTGTTGCCATATTATAAGGTTTTTTCACGTTACGTTTCGGAAGTTAACGATTTTGCTGAATGGACCGGCCGATTTGCTCCCGATGAAAAAGGTCTTAATGTTGACAGTATTCCCACTCTTATAACCATTAAAGATGAATACACAAAATATTATCTGCGAGCTGTCGCTGACTCCCTTGAAAATAAAATTAACGAAGTTATTGAAAAAATTGAAGAGTCTCTGCCTATAATTACGGAAAGTCAGCTCTCGGGAAGTTTTGATTACGAAGGAGGTCTTGTGAGTCCTTTTAAAATAAGCACAGGACCGGGGTCGGTTGATAATTCTACGAGTATAAAATATCATTATGAAGAAGATGGTGAATTTTTTATAAAAGGAATAAATGCTGATGTTATTGAAACAGCAAAGCGTTGCGGAGTATATCTGGGATCCACTAAAACCGACTATTTCGATGAAAACCTTAATTACAATCCCAAATCCGTTGGTGGTGAATACTCCGTTCTTACCAGGGCTATAAGGTCCGATGATCCGGAAACCGCTTTTGCTGTACCTTCAATCGGTATAAACACCCGTCTTTTGTCTCCTACAGAAGCCAATATTCTCACAGGCTTCAATGCCGGCAACGGTGCTTTGATTGAAGATAATAACAAATATGGTATTCCCGCTTTTATCGGCAACACTCTTTATGGAGGGAATTTTAATCCGGTGGAAGAGATTTTGATGGAAGGGATTGAATCGTATACCCCTATCGTTATCACAAAAGTGAATGGGAATTCTATTAATGCCGAATATACTTTTGATCAGGCTATAAATGAGTCATATGAAACAGTCGTGGACGTAATCAGGAAAATAAATAATGATAATTTGGAAAATCTTGATTATTCCGGCTACAACATTGCGGTAAAGCCCGGTGAAAATTTAGATCAGGAAAATGTTTCAAAAGCCGTCGGAAATTTTGATATTGAATATTACAGAAACGGTCAAAACTTCCGGAAAAATTTTACGTTTACGGTCAGGGAGGATGACGGAAATTACTATATTGTCAGAGATGACGCCGAAGGTGATCCTGAAATAATAGTTCTTCTTTCAAGGACCGGCTATCCCGGTAATTTTAATGATTTTGGTCCGGATTTGTTTGATGAAGAATCAGATGGTGCGATTTTTCCTTTATATGACACAGAAAATCAGGGATACGATATTTCCGCTGGTTGTAACATGAATTCCGCGAATAAAAACAGTGATAGATGTTTCTATTGGATGGCAACGATGCCGGTGTTGGATCCCGCCGGTAGCAGTGCCCTTTCCAGAGTTTCTATTCCCGGAGGTGAAACACAACTGCTTTTTCCCGAAAACGTTGAGAAGGATGATTTTAATCAGAATTCCAACATTCCCGCGGTTTACGCGGAACACAAAAATATTCTTCAATTTCCCGGTGGAGAAACAGGTGATTATTATCAATATGAAGACGTGGATGAAGTTGTTTACAATTCATGTTTTATGGGACTCCCCGAGGAGACTTACAATGATCTTTTGACTTCAATGAACAATTTTATTTCCAATAACGGAGATGAAGTCGAAGGATCACCCGGTAAAAGTGCCGTCTGGCAAAATATCGATGATCTTACCGCTGAAGATATTATTTTAAATAATACTGAGGATCTGCTCGGAAATGTTGAAACTGTAAACCTGAAACATTTTTCTGACAGGTACGGGATTTTTGACGGAATTGATAATGACGGCGACGGCATCCGGGATTATGAATGGAGAGATATTGATGAAGACGGTGTTTATGAAACAAAATGGTTTGATTTTGATGAATCCAGTTCCGTTTATGGAATACCGGACTGGAATCTGGAGGAAATTTCACGAAAGATGCTTTCCCATAATTCTTCTTATACGATTCCCGCTGTATTACCA
>WJKQ01000024.1 GCA_014728975.1 Candidatus Peregrinibacteria bacterium
CATTATATCCGAATATTTATAAAAGATTTCTGCCTGATTGGGGTTTACAGTTGCAGCTTTATCTATGGCTAACAATCCTTTTTGTATTTCCTGTGAATATAAATAATTTATTCCGGAAAGTAATTTATAATCCGCATATATTTTTTTTGCTGAATTAAGAATACACAAAAGAGAAACTGCAACAATTATTCCGGAAATAAAAAATGTTAAAATTCCTTTTTTTAATTTTATCTCTCTAAATTTCAAGGTTTGATTAACAATAATCGCCAAAATAAGCGTTAAGGTAAGGTAATGTACTGTTACTGAAAAACCGAAGAAATTTGAAATCAGGATGGAAATAAAAGCAAATACTAAAAATAAAAGTAAATTATTTTTCCTTAATTTGTTTTTATTTTTAAAAATAATGTAAAAAATTCCTGTCAAAATTGTTAAAAATATGACGAATCCAAATATTCCCTGCATTACAAGGATGTCCAGAAATTCATTATGTGCTCTATCTGCGATCGTTGAAGCTTTTTCCAATGTTATTAATTCTTCCGGGAAAAATTTTTGAAAAACTATTTGAAATGTTTCAAGTCCGGATCCAATAATCGGATTTTCCGTAAATGCCGTTATGGAGCCTTTCCATATATATAATCTGCTGTAGAATGAGCGGAAAGTCGGGGCAAAAAATAATATAAAGCTTGTGAATCCCGCTATAAGTCCTGCCGAAATAAGATATTTATAAATAATTTTTATTTTTGAAACAAATAAAATTAATAATATTGTTGCGATTATCATTCCGAGGATTGAAGCTCTGTTTTTCGTAAGCAAAAGTCCAATTATCAGGAGTATAGTCAAAATAACGGGAAGATTTTGCTTTCTCTTTTTTGTTGTTGTTATGAAATATGCCCCTATCCAAATCGGAAAGATCAGGAATTGTCCCATATAGTTTGGATGCCCGAAGGTGGAAAAACTTCTTCCGTAAAATTCCTGCTCAATTAATGCCTGTTTTGAAAATGCCAGTAAGCCGCATTGTTCCAGAATTGCATGAATAGCAACTATAGAAGCGAAAGCAACCAAAACTTTTAGTATTATTTTTTGTTCTTTTTCGGTTTTTAATAAATTTAAAAAAATTATGAAAAAAGCGAGGTAAATAAGGTGACTAAAAAGGCCCTGCATTCTCATGTAACTCCCCCAGAAACTTAAATCCGGGGCGATTGAGAATATTGTTGAGAGGATAAGGCTTAATAACCAAAGGCTGAGAAGGATAAAAACTGTTTTGTTGTAGCGGAATGTGATTTCACCTTTTTTGAGGAAATAGATGACAAGGGAAATTGCAGTTATTGAGAGGAAAGTCGCAAGGAAGTGAATTTTTGGAAGCTCAAAAATATTAGTTCCGAAAGGATTGAATATAAAAATGACAAGAAAGATGAGTGATAAGAGATAGATGTGTTTGTTTTTCATAAAGGGTTTTTCTTTGTCGAATATCATATTATAATCAAATTCCAAAAACTACAAACATGAGTAATATTCTGAAAAATTTGAATGATGAGCAGTTGGAGGCGGTAACGCATTTTAAGGGGCCGCTGCTTGTGATCGCGGGCGCGGGGAGCGGTAAGACCCGGGCGCTTACGCATAGAATTGCTTACTTAATTGAGGAAAAAGGCGTAAGCCCGTGGAACATTCTTGCGGTTACATTCACAAACAAGGCTGCGAATGAGATGAAGGAGAGGATCATCAGGCTGCTTGAAAAAAAAGTTGGCGGCGGGGGGCTGGAAGGTTTTAGCGATCTTTTGCCGGCGGCTGAGCTTGAGAAGAAGTATGACAATAATATTCCGACAATAGGCACTTTTCATTCGATTTGTGTGAGGATTTTAAGAAAAAATATTCATTTACTGGATTTTGAAAACGCTTTTGCGATATATGATATGGCGGATCAGCAGATTTTGATGAAGCGCGTGATGGAGGATTTGATGGTCGATTCGAAAAGGGTGAATCCGAAGGCCGTGCTTTCACATATTTCAAACGCAAAAAATCAGCTAATCGGCCCGAAGGAATATGCCGGTTACGCGAATGATTTTTTTACCGAAAAGGTCGCGGAGATTTATCCTGCGTACCAGAAAGCTTTACTTGAGAGCAACGCACTTGATTTTGATGACATTATTATGATTACGGTTGAGCTTTTTCAGAAATTTCCGGATGTTTTGGATAGATACCAGGAAAAATTTAAGTTTATTTCGGTTGATGAATATCAGGATACGAATAAAGCTCAGTACGTTCTCGTAAATCTTTTGGCTGAGAAGTACCGAAATCTTTGCGTTATAGGAGATGAGGATCAGAGTATTTACAGTTGGCGGGGTGCTACTCTGCAGAATATTCTGGACTTTGAAAAGGATTATCCGGAGACAAAGGTTGTGAAATTAGAGCAAAATTATCGGTCTACTCAGACTATTCTTGATGCCTCGCATGGAATCATTCAAAAAAATCAACAGAGAAAAGAGAAAAAACTTTGGACCGAAAAAGACGGAGGGGAGAAGATCAGGCATTGGCTGGCTGATAATGAAAGGCACGAAAGTGAACTTATTGCCCGGGAGATTTCCGATATTCTCCTTGACAGCGAATATCCGGTTTATAATGATTTTGTTGTTCTTTATCGGACAAACGCGCAATCCCGTGTTCTTGAAGAAGTGTTTTTGAGATATGGACTTCCTTACAGGATAGTTGGTGGAATAAAGTTTTATGAGAGAAAGGAAATAAA
>WJKQ01000025.1 GCA_014728975.1 Candidatus Peregrinibacteria bacterium
GGAATATGGAGGAAAATTCACAAATTATGATTTCAGATATTATTATTATAAAGGAAAAATTAAAGCCTGCCTGGGTGATACCGAAAAGGCGCTTGAATTTTTACAGAAAGCAAATCTTCTGGCGCCTAATAACCTGACAATTCAGGAAGAATTAAATTTATCTGGTTAACTTTAGTCGATCAAGATCGATGGACCTTGATTCAGTAGTATCTGTTTCATCTTCTGTTCCGCTTTCCCTGATTTCCGGCTCAACTTCTTCTTTTTGTTCTTCCTCTTCTTCTGCTTCTGGAATGTCTACTCCTCTGGTCTCAGGAAGCGTTCGAATGCTTTCGCTGGATTCTATTTCTGGTAATTCTCTTTTTTCAACAGGCTCCTTTTCACCCGGAGCAGGCTCTTTAAATGTAGGGCTTGCGGGTTCAAATGGCTCGGAAGCATACAAAGTAAAAGGAATAGAATAAAAACCAAACTCTTCTTCGGAAAGCCCAAGTCTGTTTAAAAGTTCAGCCCGATTCAGTTCATCGGCTTTAAAGGCTTTTTCTCCTATAAAACCTTTAAGACCGATTCCTGGAGCAAAAACCACGCCTCCAACAAGAGCCGCGCCGACGACAAAAGCCGCAACAAGATGCCATAATTTATAACCTTTACTTTCAGGTTCTCCTTTAGGTTTTTGAATAATTGGTTCTTCCATTTTTATTTTTGTTTATATTTTTATTTATTATAATAATAACACAAAAGTATAGAATTGGCAAGTTTTACCATTGTGTAATCACCTTAGTTCCAATATTTGCAAATTCATATGCAAAATCCGCATCCTCGGGTAAAAGTCTTACACAACCGTGACTCACAGGAATCCCTATATGATCTCTTGCTTCGGTCCAGAACCAGCCTCCATCTCCTCCAAGACTTGGCAAAGCATGTATTCCATAGCCCCCGGCTCTAAACATCATAAATTTCGGCATTATGTAATGTGGAGATTTATGGGCTACTCTGACATTCTGTTTTAAACTAATATAAGTGGTTCCGGCCGGAGTTGGTGTAGAAGATTTTCCACTGCTTATGGGGAAGATACGAATTACCTGTTCATCAAGTTTCAAATACATCTGCTGTTCTGAAATATCAATAATTATAGTTTTTTCTCCATTTAGATTTATGTCCATTATGGAACCGCTCGAACCAGCGTAAAGCATCCTTTTTCTTAAATTTTCAGCACTTTCATTAACGTTCCCGATCATTATCTCAAACGAAAATCGGGCATCCTCAAGCCATGTCAAAGCTTTTAAAACAGGAGTAAAGAACTCATTTCGAAAATCAGGTTTTTCTGGAGCTTTTGACCAGAATGTAAAAGAGGCAATTTCTCCGGGATCAATCCTAAGCTGATCCATCCCGATTCTGTTTGGACCTTCCCAATTTGTGTCGGCAATCCCTTCCAGTTGAGGAGAATAAAAAACACTTTCTCTGTCACGTTCAATATCTGTTCCAAGAGACATTTTCGGGCCCGGACATAAACTTTCATTTGAAAACCACGGCATTGAACCTGTGTTTTTCAAAAAAACCTTAACCCTGAATATTTCTTCGGGCTCAATACGCAATTTCCTTCGAACAGCAATAAGTTCAGCGTTATACGTTTTTTCCTCCGGCAGTTCAAAACCGCATTTTTCCTGCTCAGCATAAGATATTCCTGTAAAAATCATACAGGCGGCAATTCCTGCGAATAACGATAGAAAAAATCTATATTTCATTTTTTTTATTTATTTTTTTGTTTTGTTGCCATGATTATACAACGAAAACGACAAAAAAGCAAGGCACGAATGTTACTAAAATCTAATATTTATATCTTTTTTGAAAATTTCTGGAGTTCTTTTTTAAAGCTGTCCAGATCTCTGAACTGCCTGTAAACTGAAGCGAATCTAATATACGCAACTTCATCAAGTTCTTTTAAGGCCTCCATGATGCCCTGTCCGATTATCTTTGTTGGGACCTCTTTTCCGATACCGCCCCAGCTTTCCTCTAAAGAATTAATAATATTTGTAATTTGTCCTTCGGTTACCTTTCGTTTTTCACAGGCTTTCCATATCCCCTTTTCCACTTTCTCACGATCATAAGCTTCTCTTGTACCATCTTTTTTAATAACCAAAAATTTATTGTTTTCAGCACGCTCAAAAGTTGTAAATCTGTGATGACAATTAGCACATTCACGTCGTCTTCTGACAGCTTTGTAGCTGTTTGTTTCCCGCGAATCAAGAACCTTTGTATTGTTATGCTGGCATTTAGGACAAATCATGGCTTAAGTCTAACAAATTTGACATTAAAAATCCATCTGTCATACCTGCAATATAATCTTTGACCGTAATTACAAATTCATCGCGATTGATATTTTTTTTCTTTTTTGGAAATTTTTCAGGATTATCTATGTATAATTCAAACAACCTTTTTATTGAATTTTTTCCTTTTTTTATAAATTTTCCGATCTCAGGATTCATATAAAAGTTATCATAAAGAAAACGACTTAATTTTCCGCAATTATTTCTCATTTCCGGGCTAAAATCGGCCAATTGTCCTTTGAACTTTTGAATATCTTTAACGGAATTAATATTGTTTTTTTGAATATTGGATTCTGTAAAAGTGCAAAAATCTTCAACCATCATAGAAATTACCGAACTTATCATCCTTGAAATAAACACTCTTTTTATAAGGTATTTTCCATACTTTTCCTCAACCTCCTTTTTGGCATTTTTCCATAATTTATTTTTATCTAACTCACCCAGATTAATACATCCGGCTCTAAGACCGTCATCTATATCATGATTTATATAAGCAATTTCATCGGCTACATTCACTACCTGAGCTTCAAGGTGAGGAGAAAATTCAAATTCCATACCGGCCTGATCCCATGCGGTCTGATGCTTTATAAGACCGTCCAACACTTCATAAGTAAGATTTAGACCGTTAAAGTCAGGATATAATTTTTCAAGTTTTTCAACGATTCTGCGGCTTTGTTCATTATGTTCAAAATGCATATCATAATTTTTCATAACCTCATTTAAAGATTCCTCTCCGCCGTGACCAAAAGGAGGATGCCCCAAATCATGAGCTAGCGCGACAGCTTCACACAAATCTTCATTCAGTCCCAATCTTCTTGCGATATCCCGGCTTATCTGCGCGACTTCCAATGTATGTGTAAGTCTGGTTCTGTAATGATCCCCGACTCCGGCTATGAAAACCTGTGTTTTGGCCTCCAATCTCCTGAAAGCTCTGCAGTGAATAATTCTGTCCTTATCTCTCTGAAAACAAAGCCTTTCATCGTTTGCTTCTTCCATATATTTTCGACCTTTGCTTTCTCGACTTTTTACAGCATAATCGGCAAGATTTCCAGCTTCGTTTCTCTCCAGAATTTTTTTGTCGAATAACATTTTATAAAATTTACACAGTTGAAATATAGACGCGTATATGATACAATATACAAATCTATAAAACAAAAACAAACAATTATGGCAGACAAATCATTCGAACAAAAAACAAATCTTTCACCGGCGGCTCAAGAGGTTGCACCCTACCTTCATAAAATTCACGAAAAAATGCGTGAAGATATAAGCGATGTCACAAGAAAAAGCCTGATTGAGCTGGCAAACGAAATTGTAAGAGAAGAAATGGAAGGAAAAGATGTTGCTTCAAAAAAAGTAGATTTCAGGCTGGCGCTTGCACAAATTAAAAGTGATCTTTTGATAAAGGAAAAAGAGAAAAAAGCGCAGAACATAATTACAAATTACGTCGGAAAATTAGATAAAGAAATCACAAGCTAGAA
>WJKQ01000026.1 GCA_014728975.1 Candidatus Peregrinibacteria bacterium
AAAAGCCTACCCTCAAGACCAAAAACAACAGCACTGCTGTACAAAAAAGCCACCGTAATAGCCAAAGCGATCAATGTCATCATTCCGGGAGATTTTTCTTTTAACTCTCTATATATCCCCTTCAAAAAAGGCCATCCTCCATAAAAGAAAATAAAAGCCGACAATATAAACAAAACATATTTATCTCCAAAAAATCCAAATTCAAATCCCAAAAACTCCTGAACAAGCGGAGACAATACCAAAATCGGCACTGAAACAACAACAGATACTATAAATTTGTTTCTGAAATCCTTTTTCATATGTTTATGATGCTCTTTCTCATTATTCATAAAACCCCTGTCAAAAAACTTTATTTATTATTATTATAACATCAATGAAAAAATATGACGTAATTGTAATTGGCTCCGGTTCGGGAATGAACGTGGTGGATGAAGCATTGCGGAAAAAACTCAAAGTTGCCCTGATAGAAAAAGGTCCTCTTGGAGGAACCTGTCTTAATGTCGGATGTATTCCCTCAAAAATGCTGGTATATCCTGCTGATCGTATAATGGAAATCAAGGAAGCAAAAAAACTTGGAATTAAAGCCGCAATAACAAACATCGATTTTAAAAAGATTATGCAAAGAATGCATAAAGTCGTAAATGAAGGAAGAGAACAGATGAAAAAAGAAATTAAAAACATCAAAAAACTTGATTTTTATACCGAAGAAGGAAAATTTACAGATGAATATACACTTGAAGTTGAAGGGAAAAAAATCAAAGGCAACAAAATATTTATTGCCTGCGGCGCAAGACCTTTCATTCCCCCGATTAAAGGAATTGATAAAATTGATTATTACACAAATGAAAACATTTTGAATATCGAAAAACCACCCAAAGAAATGATCATAATAGGCGGAGGATACATTTCGGTTGAATATGCCCATTTCTTCTCTGCTGTCGGAACAAAAATTACAATATTACAGAGCGACAAAATGCTTGTTCCCCATCTGGAACCTGAGATTGCCGGACTCCTGGAAAAAGAACTAAAAAAAAGAACTGAAATCCGCACCGGAACGAAAGCCGTTGAAGTAAAAAAAGAAGGAAAACACTACCTCGTCACAGGAGAAAAAAAGTCCGGTAAAAAAAAATCCTTCAAAACTGAAAAAATCATGGTTGCAACGGGAAGAAAACCAAATACCGACATTCTTCAGATTAAAAATACAGGCGTTAAAACCGATGAAAAAGGGTTTATCAAAACAAACAAATACCTGGAAACCAATAAAAAAAACATTTGGGCTTTTGGAGATGTTACAGGAAAACAGATGTTTACCCACGTTGCGAATAAAGAGGCTGAAATCGCATGGAAAAACGCGTCATCCAAAAGAAAAGAAAAAATGGACTATTCGGCAATTCCTTTCGCTGTATTTACCTGGCCGCAAATTGCCTCAGTAGGAATAACGGAAAAAGAAGCAGAAGAAAAATACGACAACATTATAACCGGCAAAGCGTATTACTCAGATATCGCGAAAGGAGACGCGATGGTCGAAAAAAAAGGATTCGCAAAAGCCATGGCAACCAAAACCAACAAACTTTTGGGATTTCACGTAATCGGACCGCACGCCCCGATACTTATTCAGGAAGTGACCAACTCCATTGCAACAAAAAGCTTAAAACCGATATCAAAAGGACTGCATATACACCCCGCCCTTACAGAGCTTATAACGGCAACTCTAAATAACATTCAAACAAAACAATAATACCAATAAAAATGCCCGAATTAATTTTTCTAATTCTGGGAATAGCAGGATTGATAATAGGAACACAACTTATTATCAAAGGAGCATTAAATATCGCTGAACATTTTAAAATTTCACATATTTTTATCGGGCTTACCATACTCGCGGTGGGAAGCGACCTTCCGGAACTGGTAATTGACATCACAGGAGCAATTCACAGAATTATGGGAACGGAAACATCGGGACTGATAGTCGGCGAAACCATAGGAACATGTATAGGACAAATAGCCCCGACTCTTGGAATAATAGGACTTCTTGGAACAAGCTTATTCCTCACCAAAAGAGAAACGATAAGAGAAGGAGGTATGCTTATCGGAGCAGTCATATTACTTTTCCTTCTTGGTATTGACGGTAATTTATCAAGGTCCGATGGAATTATAATGCTTTTATCCTACGGAATATATTTCGTAGTGCTATACAGAAACGAAAAGAAAAAAGAAAGAGAAACCAAAAGAGCCCCTGAACTGAAAGTGGCCTGGTCGGTTCTTTCTCTGATCACAGGATTTGCCATACTTATTTTCTCTTCAAATGTTGTTATTAATAACGCTATTGCACTGGCGAAA
This sequence comes from Candidatus Peregrinibacteria bacterium, assembly GCA_014728975.1. Taxonomy (GTDB): domain Bacteria; phylum Patescibacteriota; class Gracilibacteria; order UBA1369; family LOWO2-01-FULL-3; genus WJKQ01. Next base: position 2,341 of record WJKQ01000026.1, read on the forward strand.
ATGTGGGGAGTCGCACAATCATTCATTGGAGCAATAATTGTTGGTTTTGGAACAAGCCTTCCGGAAATTACCGTCTCATTGGGGGCCCTCGTAAAAAAAGTTCCGAGATTATCTGTCGGAAATTTAATCGGTAGCAATATATTTGATATCCTGTTTACGCTTGGGATCGGAAGTACAATAAGCGGTTTCCTGGTAGAAAAAAACCTGCTCAAATTTGACATTCCCTTTTTGTTCTTTACGTCCCTGATAGTGCTGATTTTCTTCATGACCAAAAAACGACTGAGCAGAAAGGAGTCCGCGATACTGGTAATTATTTACCTTATTTACCTGACATTAAAAATAATGGGATTTTAAGAATTTCAAACATGATTTACTTTTCATATCCGAATAATTTTTATATAGTCCTAACAACTTAAACAAAAAAATGAAAAAATCATTCAAACTAAGTTTTCTGGTTCTGATTACCGCTTTCTTTACTGCCGGATGCGATTCCACAGAAAAAAGTCCTGAAGAAATCTGCAGAGAAGGCGGAGGGGAATGGAAAGAAATGCCTGACGCCTGTGTAGACTCATGTGAAAGTCAAAGAGATGGAATAATGTGCGCCCAGGTAATAACGGAAGGATGTGATTGTGGAGAAGGCCGATGCTGGAACGGAAAATCCTGCGAACCACTATAAAAATAAAATGAATATAGCAATTTTTACAAACAACTATATACCTTTTTCCGGAGGTGTACCTACGTCAATTCGCACCTTTAAAAAGGCGGCTGAACAAAAAGGCCATAAAGTTTTAATTTTTTGCCCTTCTTATCCGGGATACAAAGACCGGGAAAAAAACATTTTCCGTATACCATCACTCGAAATTCCCACTTATAACAATTACAGGATTCCTCTTCCGTTTTTGGGAAAAATCGAAAATAAAATAAAAAATATTGATATTATTCATGTTCACCATCCTTATCTCTTGGGGAAAAAAGGGCTGAAAATCGCCAAAAAAAAGAACATTCCAATAATATTCACCCATCACACCCTGTACGAAAAATATCTTCATTATATCCCTCTGGCGGGAAGAATAATACAAAACTGGACTAAAAAAATGATCAAAAAATTCTGCACCCGATGTGATCTCATTATCGCTCCATCAGAATATGTTGAAAAACTACTTGAAAAAAGAGATATCAAGACAAAAATAAAAATCATACCAACAGGCATCAACCTCGATAAATATAAAAAAACCCAAAGAAATATTAGAAACAAATATCATCTGTCAAAAAACGCTGAGATACTGCTTTACGCGGGCAGAATCACCGAGGAAAAAAATCTTTTCTTTCTGCTCAAAGC
>WJKQ01000027.1 GCA_014728975.1 Candidatus Peregrinibacteria bacterium
GTTCTGAAAAACGCAACTGTAAATTCTCCATATTACAAAAGATAAATATCAGTTTAAACATATGATATTAAAAGTAAAAACGCAAGAAGGCCTTATAAAATGTCATTTTAATGACATTTTATTTTTATATTAAATATTTTTTAAAAGATGCCCCATTTTGAGTTTTTTTGTTTTCAAATATTTATAATTACAGGCATTGGGAAAAACTTCTATTGGTATTCGATCTACAATTTTTATCCCATATCCTTCCAATCCGACTATTTTTTTCGGATTATTTGTCAATAATTTAATATTTCTCAAGCCCAGATCCGATAATATTTGGGCTCCAATTCCATATTCCCTTAAATCTGCATTAAATCCTAATTTTTCATTTGCTTCGACAGTATCATAGCCATTCCTCTGCAATTCATAAGCTCTTATCTTATTCACAAGACCTATACCCCGGCCTTCCTGACGCATATAAAGCATTACCCCCTTGCCTGTTTTAGAAATTTTTTCCATTGATTTGTCCAATTGCTCTCTACAGTCACACTTCCTGGATAAAAAAACTTCACCGGTAAGACATTCGCTTTGGACACGCACCAGAACCTCTCCTTCTTTAATATTTCCCTTAACAAGAGCTATGTGTTCCAGTCCTTTAATCCGGTCTTTATATATTTTCATATTAAAATCTCCATTTTTAGTGGGAAGAACAGTCTCAGCCACTTTTTCTATAAGCTTTTCATGTTTATTTCTGTACGCGATCAGATCTTTGATTGTAATAATTTTTAAGGAATGTTTTCTTGCGAATTTTATTAGGTCTGTTTTTCTCATCATTTCACCATCTTCCTTTGCTATCTCACAAATTACACCGGCAGGGGATAGACCTGAAAGGCGTGCCATATCAACAGCGGCTTCTGTATGCCCCGCACGAACCAAAATTCCTCCTTTTTTGGCTCTCAAAGGAAATATATGACCCGGTTTTATAAAATCTTTTGAAGTTGATTCGTAATTTGAAATAGCCTTTATAGTTTTAGCTCTGTCTGATACGGAAATTCCTGTTGCAATACCTTCTTTATAATCAACGGAAACAGTAAAATTACATTTTGTTGTTTCTTCATTATTTTTAACCATAGGAAAAAAATCCAATCTGTCCGCTATATCTTCATCAACAGGTACACAAATAAGACCACGACCTTCCTTGGCCATAAAATTTACAGCATCCGGAGTGACTTTCTCAGCAGCCATAACGATATCTCCTTCATTTTCCCTATCCTCATCATCGAGAATAACAATCATTTCTCCATTGCTAATGGCAGTTATAGCTTCTTCAATTTCATTAAACTCATTCATAATTAGCTAAATTGCAAACCTCTCAAATTTTTTAACAACCGCATCGGCATCTTTCAATAATTCTTCGACTGTTTTTTCGGGATCTTTTACAAAAGGTTGTGAAATAAGTGCACTTTCCTCTCTGAATTTTTTCTCTTTTCCCATTAATATTTTATCAACAATTTCTTCCGGTTTACCTTCTTCCTTAAGTTGTTCTTTCCAAATTTCCTTTTCTTTATCAACCATTTCCTTTGAAACATCTTCAGGTGATATAAATTCAGGTGCTGTAGCAGCTATATGCATAGCAATATCACGGGCAAGCTCCGGATCTCCAGCTTCGAGAGAAACAATAACTCCTATTCTTTTGTTTGAATGAATATATTTACCTAAATTTTCCCCTTCAAGAACAGCCATATTTCCGACTTTCACGTTCTCACCCAGTTTTAATATACCTTCTTTGATCTCAGGAAGCTCCTTCTCATCAGGCTTTATTTCGCCATTTAAAAGCTTATCGGCAATTTTCTCAGCAATATCCATAAAATCGTCACTCATTGCAACAAAATCCGTTTCACATTGTAATTCCACCATAGCCGATTTATTACCTTCAGATTTTATAAATACAATCCCGTTGACAGTAGCTTTGGCACTGCGTGCTTCAGCCTTTGCTTCCCCTTTTTTCCGAAGAATGTCTACAGCTTTATCAAAATCTCCTTCAGCTTCCTCCAAAGCTTTTTTACATGCCGTCATTGAAACACCTGTAGATTGTCGCAATTCTTTAATCTGATCAATAGTTATAGCCATGATTTTTTATTTTAATAAATAAATATTTGGAATAATCAATAACCACTTTTGTTTTCTTCTTTCTGTTCTTCGCTCCAGGAAGATTCTGGATTTTTCCCTGTTAAAAGAGTAAAAATATAAAACTCCGGTATCATAACAGCTAATTGTCCCAAAATAGGAATTTTTGTCAGTTTTTTATAATAGACAACATAAATTCCCGTTCCATGCAAAAGTAGCACAATTCCCCATAACATTAAACTCAAAGTTTGGTTAATAAAAGAGATTAAAATTGTTAAAAACCAAAATGCAAATAATATAAGGCCCTGTCTATAATGAAACCTGCAAAATTTACTCTCTACTCTTCTTACGGCTGTTATTAAACAAGTAACAATGTTAATTATAGGGATATAGCAGCTCATAGACCATTTCCTGTCGATATCCATTATTTTTTGGTTTTAGCTGGCTTTTTCTTTAAAGATTCTTCAATTTTTTTTAGCAGATAACCTAATGATTTTAACGCATCATCATTGGCAGGGATTGGATAATCAACCAAGGAAGGATCAGAATTTGAATCTACAAGACCAACAACAGGTATACCAAGCTTATTTGCTTCTTTTACAACTATTTCATCTCTGTAAACATCGACAACAAAAACAGCATCAGGCATTGATTTTAAATTCTGTACACCGCCTAAAGATGTTTCAAGTTTTTCTATGGTTTTTCTTAAGCTTGATGCTTCTTTTTTTGTGTATTTTTCAAATTCACCGCTTGATTCCTGTTCTTTAAGATCAGCTAAATATTTAATCCTTCTCTTGATAGTCGAATAGTTTGTAAGTAAACCCGGTATCCATTTTACAGTGACATAGGGCATACTACAACTATTGGCTAATTCTTCAACAATTTTTACAGTTTGAGGTTTTGTACTTACAAACAAAATTATTTTTCCTTCTGAAAATAATTTTGACATAAAGGAAATTGCTTCTTCGAAATATTTAATTGTCTTCTCAAGATTAATAATATGGATTCCATCCATTTCTCCATATAAAAATTTTTTCATTCTTGGATTCCATTTTTGGGTGTGATGTCCAATATGAACTGCATTATCAAACATTTTTTCAGCAATCTGCTTATCCATAATGATTTTATAAGTCTTGAATTAAAAAGTTTTCAGCGGTAATCTAATGAAAACTTATCCTAAATGCAAGCAAAAACTTACATATTATGAATGAAATAGAAAATATTCGAAAAAATATAGACTTAATTGATAATAAAATTGCATCTCTGCTTGAGCAAAGACTCAAAGAAATTCAAAAAATTAAAAAAATAAAAAACAATAAAAGAATTAAAGTTATTAATAGAGAAAGGGAAAAAGAAATTTTATCAAAACAGGATACAAAATTCTCAAAAAGAATATTTAAAAAAATCTTAAAAGAGTCCCGTAAAATACAGGAGCGTTCTTTGACTTAAAATCAAAGTTCTGCTATAATAAATAAATAAAAAAAACAATAAAATGAATAAAAACACAAATAAAAATGAGTCACGGGAACTAGTTCCCGAAAAGACAAAAATTACTATAACACTGCCTACAAACGCTTATTTTATGTCTGGAATAAGAGATTTTACTTTAAACATGATCAAAAATACCACGAACTTTCCTGAAAAGTGGGCGTTTAGATTTCAGTCAGTAGTGGACGAACTCTGCAATAATGCTATTGAATACGGTTCAGCACCCGGAAGTGATATTCGCATAACATTTATTCATGTTAAAGATCAATATCTTGAAATTTCGGTCGAAGACACAGGTACAGGAAAAAACAAGATGTCAGCTGCTGAACTTCAAAAACTTTATGAAGAAAGAAGAGCTCCCGGCTACGCATTTACAGGAATACGGGGCAGAGGACTTGTTAAAATAGTGGGAGAGTGGACAGATGAAATAAATTTCGAAGATCGTCCAGAAGGAGGACTTAAAATTACGGTAAGAAAATATTTAAAAGATGCCAGAAAAAATATGGAGGGCATCTCTGATACGGAAAAAAATCAATTAGTATTTAATCAATAAATAATATGACAGAAGCAACAATAAATTTTGAAGATTCAGGAGACATAAAAATAGCTCATATCTCAGGCCAATTGGATGAAAGTAACGTAGACGAGAAAATCCAGGAATTATATAAAGTAGTTGAAGAAAATCCTAAAGGTCTAAAAATGATTTTTGACCTTGAAAAGCTCGATTACATGAATAGTAAATCAATAGGTTATATGACGGATCTTTATGGAAAGATAACAGAATCTGGTGGAAAAGTCGCTATAGCTAATGCGAAACCCAATATTATCGATATTCTTCAGGTAGTAGGCTTGACACAGTTGATTCAGACATTTGACTCAATTGAAAAAGCAAAAGCAAGTCTTGAAAGTGAAGCTGCTCCCGCAAAGCCGGCACAACCTGCTCAACCTGCAGAACCTGCTAAACCAGAACAACCAGCTCCACCACAAAAACCAGCGGAACCTACCCAACCCACACAACCGCCACAACCCACACA
>WJKQ01000003.1 GCA_014728975.1 Candidatus Peregrinibacteria bacterium
ATCATTAAGAGAACAAAAAGTATCAGAAAGCAGAACTTTTTTGTGTTTTTTATACCGAAGCCCGCTGGCAGGGTTTTTATCTTGTAAAGGTAGTCTCCCCGTATGTCTTTTATGTCGAATATAACCACGTTGATTAAAAACTGTAGAAAGAAGAAAACGTAGACAAGCCACAAAATCGGATCCAAGAACTCGAAAAAAGCAGCTACCAGAAGAACGCTGAAGCCCCAGGAAACGGAGACCATCAGATTTTTTACCATGAAGAATCTCTTAAGTCTGGAGTAGGAGTACATGAAGGCACAAAAAACAGGAATTAATGTAATCAGCAGGGTGTAGATGTTTCTCTGCAGGGCAAGCCCAATAGAGATTATATAAAGGAAAAATGCTACAGTTAGTATTTTTTTGCCGAAGCGTTCAACAAAAATAGTCCTTTCCGGTACGTTTACCATATCTTCCTTGGAGTCTGTAGTCCTATTGTAGTTGTATATGAGAAAACTTGCTGAGAATGGTATGAAAACGTAAATCCAGTTCATCGGCTTTCCCAGCAGAAAAGCTGTGGCAAGCGCCACTATACCCGCCCCGAAAGCTAGATACAAGTTAGAGTAAACCAAAAAATTCAACAGCTTCCTCATATTATATAAAGAGTATCTGAAATTACTTAAATAAATGAGGCAGGGGGTATTCTCATGCCGTTTTGATAGGCAATCTCGGTATTCTGGATGTAAAAAATAAAACAAGGCTTAAATGTTTTTTATATAACCAATATTTGGTGGTCAGTGGTGAGAAATTTTCTGTTTGTCCAGCAATCTTTTTTTGACTTCTTTAGATGGATTTTTTATATCTTCCGTATAAAATAGTTTTATGGCCGAAATAACGTTTTTAGGGACGTGCTGTGCCTGGCCGATGCCGAGGCTGGGGTGCAGGTGCGAGATATGCAAGAGCGATGACGAGAGGGACAGGAGGCTTCGGTCCTCCTTGCTTTTGCAGCACGAGGGAAAGAACTTGCTGGTTGACATTTCTCCGGATTTTCACTGGCAGGCTATGAAACACAAAATAACAAGTATTGATAAAATTTTCATTACACACGCACACCAGGACCACATAGGCGGACTGGATGCTCTAAATGAAATTTTCATTTTGAACAGGAAGCCAATTGAGCTTTATACGACAAAGAAGATTTACAGACTGATTAAAAAACAGTTTCCCTGGATGTTCCAGAAAAAGATAAAATTCAAGGAAATGAAAAAAATGGACATTGATGGGCTGGAAGTGGATTTTGTTCCCGTGAAGCATTCCACCGAAACCATAGGCTTCATCTTCAAGCTTGACGGCAAAAAGTTTGTATACATCCCGGACTGCTGTGGAGTTGAAAAAGACAAAATTATGAATCCGGACGTGTTGGCAATTGAATCCACAAAGGGTTTTGACCATAGACAGAGCCACGGTCACTGGCCCGTTCAGAAATCAATCCAGCTGGCAGGTGACATAAATGCAAGGACAACTTACCTCACTCATGTTGGCCATTACCTCAAACACAAAGATTTGAAAAGAAAAGTGGAAAAAATGGGCAAATTTTCCGTGGCCTATGACGGCATGGAACTGGAAATTTAGTTTTTGTATGTTATTATTTCGGATTTTTCAAATACCTTTAAAAAATTATCAATATCTTTTCCTGCGAGTTCTTCGCTTATGTTATATTTTTTGACAATACAATTTTCTATTTCTTTTTTTGTTCTACTTCCATCACATAGTGAAAGTATACAATTCCCGGTATCATTTATCAACATTGGTACGTTCCCGGGTATATACATCAAATAACCATCCAAGTCCTTTCTTAATTTTACTTTTTCATTTATTTTGGGTTTCGTGGTTACCACCGTTATAATTTTCTTCTAGAAGTATGTCTGTACAGTACAGTTTTTCCGTAGGTCTTGTCGATTTACAACCCGAAAGGCATTTACCAAATTCCTCACATTCTTTGCATCTTCTATCCAGCCAATCTAATTTTCTATAATCTTTCAGTACTTCAGAATTCTGCCAAATGTCCTCGAGGCTTTCATTTAGGACATTTCCTATCGAGTAGCTTGATCCCGAACATAATTTTAGGTCTCCGTATTCGTTTATATTTGCAAAAGTTACCCCGGCCGTACAAAACTCCACGACATCTTTCAGTTCATTGTTTTTTACCAAGCATCTTGGAAAACTGTCATTTAGTTTTATCTCCCGTTTTGGATAATTTTTTTTGATTTTTCCAACTGTTTCTATTATTTCATTAAATTCTTCTATGCTTGGTTCCAGTTCGTGTCTTTTTTTGCTTCCTCTCCCCTGTGGAACAAACCTGTTTACACCGAAATAAAATATATCATATTTGTCTAGGACATATTTGCCAAAAGATTCAATTTCACTGATGTTATCTTTTGTCCCTGTATAGCATATGCCTGTGTTTACTCCAGAATCCAATAAATTTCTGATTGCTTTCATAGATTTTTTATAAGATCCCATTACACCAGTTATCTTTTCATGTGTATTCTCAAAACCATGGATAGATATTGATACACTGTCCAGATACCTTGAGTTCTCTTC